>JAZNDY010000233.1:0-2908 GCA_045588295.1 Acutalibacteraceae bacterium | reverse complement strand
ATAACCCCAAGGGTGCCGACTATGCGTTTGAAACCGTAACGGCTCGCCTTCATCCCGGTGCAGTCATCCTTCTGCACTCTGTTTCACCCGATAACGCAGGGGCACTCGGCAGAATTATTGATTACGCACGCGCAGAGGGCTATGAATTCAGGTCACTTAACGATTTCCCCGTTTAATTTACAGCATAAAAAGGAAGTTTCTATGACAGGTATAATTATTCTTGATAAACCCAAAGGAATAACTTCATTCGGTGCAGTTGCAAGAGTGCGCCGAATCTGCGGCGAAAAAAAGTGCGGCCACAGCGGTACTCTTGACCCTATGGCAACAGGCGTTATGACGGTTATGCTCGGCGGCGCAACCCGTTTTTGTGAACTTCTGCCGAGCCACGATAAAGAGTATCTTGCATCTTTCCGCCTCGGCATCACAACAGATACGCTTGATATAACAGGCAAAACTCTAAGCGAATCACCCGTAACGTCAACAAAAGCTGACGTTGAAGCGGCGCTTGAAAGCTTCACGGGCGAAATCAGCCAACTGCCGCCGATGTACTCCGCCGTTTCGGTTAACGGTCAGCGTCTTTATGACCTCGCAAGGCAAGGCATTGAGGTTGAAAGACAGGCGCGCACGGTTATGATTTATTCCGCCGACCTGCTTGAAGCAAACGAGAGCACGCACGAATATAAAATTTCGGTTGCCTGCTCCTCGGGTACATATATACGCACGCTGATTGACGATATCGGCAAAAAGCTCGGCTGCGGAGCGGTGCTCACGGAGCTGCGCCGCACACGGGCAAACGGCTTCTGCGTTGAGCAGGCAATAACCGTTGAGGCGCTTGAAGAAGCGGCAAAAAACAACGCCCTTGCCGACGTTGTTATCTCTGTTGAAAAAGCAATGGAGCTTTATCCCTGCGTGCAGGTCACCGAAGCTCAGGCAAAACGTTTTTCAAACGGCGGCGAGCTTGACCTTAACAGAATCAAGTGCCCCAAAACGTTTGGATATTACAGAGTTTATGGCCATAACGGAAAATTCATCGGTCTGGGTGAAATATGTGACAGCGAAAACCTGCTTGTTAAAAGAGTTTACGTTGAAAAATAGCAAAAAGTCAAAGCGGAGCACCGCCAACGGTGCTCCGTTATTTGTTTATATTGCCCAATTTCAGGCGTTAAAAATTTACACCTGCAAAAAGATATTATTCTTAAAAGAACTTGCGTATTAAATATAATAAAGTATAATAGGAATTATAAGGGGTTTATCGCTTTAATGCAGTATAACTCCGGGATTTCAAAACAAAACCGTTCGTTGCAAAGGAGAAAATATTATGAGCGAAAAAATCAAAATCGGTATTATCGGTTGCGGCGGCATCGCAAACGGCAAACACCTTCGCGCCATTGAAAACATTGATTTTCTTGAGCCCGTTGCTTTCTGCGATATCATCGAAGAAAGAGCGGTTGAAACCTCAAAAAAATACGGTTCGCCTGATGCAAAAATCTACACTGATTATAAGGAGCTTCTCAAGGACGAAAGCATTGTAGCTGTTCACGTTTGTACCCCCAACCGTTCTCACAGCTTTATCACCATTGATGCCCTTGAGGCAGGCAAACACGTTCTTTGCGAAAAGCCTATGGCTAAAACATACGCTGAAGCAAAGGCTATGTATGAAGCTTCCGTAAGAACAGGCAAAAAGCTTTCAATCGGCTATCAGTCACGTTGGAGAGATGATTCTCTTTATCTCAAGCAGTGCTGCGAAAACGGTGAACTCGGTGAAATCTATTACGCAAGAGCTCTTGCCATCCGCAGAAGAGCCGTTCCCACCTGGGGCGTTTTCCTTAACGAATATGAGCAGGGCGGCGGTCCGCTTATCGATATCGGCACCCACGCGCTTGACCTCACCCTGTGGATGATGGATAACTACAAGCCCAAGATGGTAGTCGGCACAAAATATAAGAAACTCGGCGACCAGAAAAACACCGCAAACGCATGGGGTGACTGGGACCCTGAAAAATACACTGTTGAAGATTCGGCTTTCGGTTTTGTTGTTATGGAAAACGGCGCAACCATCAGCGTTGAATCAAGCTGGGCAATCAACATTGCAGACCCTATTGAAGCTTCAACCCTTCTTGCAGGCACAAAGGGCGGCGCAGATATGTTTGACGACCTTCGCATAAACTACGTCAAAAACGGCAGACAGGTTATTGAAAAGCCCAACTTTGACGCCGGCGGCGTTGCATTCTATGACGGTGCAAGCGATGACCCTGCAGAGCTTGAGTGCCGCGCATTCTATGACGCTGTTATCAACGACAAGGAAGTCAGCACAAAGCCCGAGCAGGCAATGGTTGTTACAAGAATTCTTGAAGCAATCTATGAATCCGCGCAAACAGGCAAACCCGTATATCTTGATAACGAGGAATAATTGATATGAAAATTGCAGTTCAGGTCTATTCGGTAAGAGACCATATAAACGATACCGAAACACTTTTAAAAGCTCTTGAAGAAATCAAAAAAATCGGCTATGACGGCGTTGAGTTTGCAGGCTTCTTTAACACAGATGCCGCAGTAATCAAAGCAAAGCTTGACGAAGTCGGTCTTGTTGCAGTCGGTGCCCATATGGGTCTTGACGATTTCAGAGCAGACAAAATGGAGCAGACAATCGAATTCATCAACACCATCGGTGCAAAAGCAGTCGGCGTTGGCGGTGCTCCCCACTCAACGTATGACGAATCAGTTGAAACAGGCGACGTTCTTGGCGCAGCCCAGAAATACGCTATGGATAAATACGGCATAAAGGTTTATTACCACAACCATTGCGAAGAATTTGTTGCTCTTGAGGACGGTCAGCTTCCCATCGATATCATCGGTGACAGATGCTCGCTTGAAATCGATACATACTGGAGCTTCCACGCAGGCGAAG
>JAZNDY010000232.1:0-8167 GCA_045588295.1 Acutalibacteraceae bacterium | reverse complement strand
TTTGAATATTTTCAGCTTGCCGAAGACCTCGGTGCAGTCGGTGTGCCCGTTATCAATTGCGGCCTTTATTGCCAGATGAGAGGTCAGGGCCCCGTTGAAATGTATACCCCTGAATTTGAGCAATATCTGCAGGATATGCTTGACCTTGTTGAATTCTGCAGGGGCGGAGCTGAAACAGAATGGGGCAAGGTCAGAGCGGCACTCGGCCACGAAGAGCCGTTTGAACTGCCTTATATCTGCATCGGCAATGAGAATGAGGGTCAGGTTTATTTTGAACGCTATCAGGCGTTTCTTGACACCTTCAATGCCGCAAAGGCAGAAAACCCCGAGCTTTATGAGGGCATTGAACTGATTTATTCTTCGGGTGCGTTTGATGCAACCCACGGCGAAAATTATCTGCCGTCATATGAATACGCAAAGGAACAGATAGGTTCGGGCAGTGCGGCTGATTTTGCAGGCGCAACAGACCAGCATTATTATAACGAACCCGAATGGTTCCTTAAAAACGCAGATTATTATGACCCTGAAAATTACAGCCGTAACGTTGGCGGTATGACCGATTCAATCTACGGCGGCGGTCTTAAAGTTTTCCTTGGCGAATATGCCGCAAGGTCAAACACTCTCAGAGCGGCGCTTGCAGAAGCCGCATATATGACGGGTCTTGAACGCAACGGTGATATCGTCAGAATGGCGGCGTATGCTCCGCTTTTCGGTAATCTCACGGCAACCCACTGGTCGCCCGACCTTATCTGGTTCAATAATCATCAGGTAACAGGCTCAATCAGCTACTACGTGCAAAAACTCTTCTCAACCAACACGGGCACTGCTCTTCTCAAATCAGAGCTTAACGGTGCGGCTGTTGAGCAAAAGGCACTTAGCGGCAGGGTGGGCGTCGGCGCTTGGTATACCGTTGCGCAGTTTGATAACGTGCTTGTAACGGATAACAAAACAGATGAAACAATTTATGCTGATGACTTTTCACCGAATACTCTTGCGTGGAACTGGAACAAGGCAAATGACGGTAAAATAATCGTTAAAGACGGTGCTCTCATAAACGATGCAACCGATATGCCTTACAGCCTGACGGGTTCGGTTGCATACACAGGCTTTGATGAGTGGGCTGATTATACCTACACCGTTGAAGCAACCAAAATCAGCGGCAACGAAGGCTTCATTATTCCCTTTGCCGTCAAGGATCACGATAATTGCTGGTTCTGGAATATCGGCGGCTGGGATAACACGGTTTCCTGCCTCCAGCAGATAGAAAACGGCATCAAATCCAATAAAATTATAGGAACGGTCAAGCCGTTTACCGCGCAGGAGGGCAAGACCTATCAGCTTAAGGTTGAAGTCAGCGGCACACAGGTCAGATGCTGGATCGACGGTGAGCTTTACGTTGATTTTGATACCGCTTCAAAAGCTGAGGCAGAGGCTTATCACGTTGTCAGCACCGATGATAACGGTGACATAATTGTCAAAATTGTCAACGTTACGGATTGTGCAAAAACTCTTGCGGTCAGCGTGGATAACGCAGAAATTACATCTGCCGCAAAGGTTTCTCAGGTGGCAGGCGACAGCCTTGCAAACGATAATATTCTGGGTCAGCCCGAGGATTGCAAGATTGAGGAATTTACAGTCAACGGCTTCGGTAACAAATTTAACTATACCGTTCCTGCCTATTCGGTAACGGTTATCCGTCTTAATCAGAAATAAAAACAGTTCGCCCTGCAGATATGATTCCGCGGGGCGACTTTTTCTGTCTTGAAAAAATTTTAGTTGACATATTGACAAAATGACAATCATATTATATTATAAAATCAACAATGGAAAGGCAAAAATGTGAATACTTTTCATTAATATTAAACAGAAAAGGGTGATTTTTATGGCAAGAACACAGCTTCCTCTTCTTTTGGTTGATAACCAAAACGTTATGACAATTCTCAACGATGGTGAATTCAAATGCACAAGCCTTACGTTTGAAGAGGCAAAGGCTATAGTTGATATGCACGATGAGGATGACGTTATCAAAGTTTTCACAGGGCGCAACCTTGAAGAAATCGTATTCAAATATCTCAACGTTGAAGAGAGAAATTATGAATACAAAGACGTTAAGGATATGCGTGTCGGACAGGATGCAATAGCTTTCAAGCTCTATGTTACTCCGTCAGAAACTCAACCCGTTACGTTTACCCCCACAGGCGCACAGGCAAAGAAAATCCAGAATATCTACGTTGCCTGCCAGCTTATTTCAAGGCTCAAATAAAACATCGTAAAAAGACACGGCTGCTCCGCTTTTGCGGAGCGGCTTTTTTGTTTGCCTGATGCCGATTGAATCAAGCCGCAGAATTTATGCCCTTTGTTAACATTAAGTTTGCATTTTCATAATTTTTTTGTGTTTATTACAGTTGACGGGTTGTATATAATATTATATAATATTAAACTAACTAAATGTTTATTTTAATATCAGTCTTTATTTTAAGGAGTTATATAGATATGAAAGAAGAAAGTTTAAGACTTATGCCTGCGGTGGCTCTCAGGGGTCTTGTGGTTTTCCCCGAGATGTTTATCCACTTTGACGTTGGCAGAGAAAAATCAATAAATGCGCTTAAAAAAGCGATGGATACAGACCAGGAAATCTTTCTTGTAACACAAAAAGATATCACCGTTGATGACCCTGATTTCAATGAGCTTTATGAAATCGGCGTTGTTGCAAGCGTTAAACAGGTGCTCAAGCTGCCCGGCAAAAACGGAAATGTCAGAGTTGCTGTTGAGGGTCTTTACAGGGCAAGGCTCGTTGAGGGTATGGTTGCTTCAAACGGCAATTACCTCAAGGCTATGATATTCCCCATCAAAGAGCCGTCAATCAGAGCTGATAAGGCGGATTATGCCAAGGCTCTTGTGCGCCACGCAAAGGATATTTTTGCCGATTATTCCGACTGCGCTCCCCAGATGCCTGCTGACCTTGTGACAAGCGTTATGCACGAAACCGACCCCGGCAAGCTGGCGGATTACGTTGCAGGCAACATTATGCTTGAGCATGAAGACAGGCAGAGCATTCTTGACGTTATCAACCCCATCAAACGCCTTGAAGAGCTGTGCATCCTGCTTGCAAATGAAGGCAACCTGCTTTCAATTGAAGCCGAAATCGGTGACAAGGTGCAGGAAGCCATTGATAAAAACCAGAGAGAATACTATCTGCGTGAGCAGATGAAAGTTATTTCAACAGAGCTTGGCGGCGGAGTTTCACACGAAGAAGAGCTCAGCGAATTCAGAGAAAAGATTTTTCATCTTAAAGCCGCTGACGAAATAAAAGAAAAGCTCTTCAAAGAGTGCGATAAGCTTGAAAAATATTCACCCTCTTCGCCCGAAGCGGCTGTCAGCAGAAATTATATCGAAGCTTGCCTTGCGTTGCCGTGGAATAACTTCACAAAAGAAAACACAGACATCAAAAAGTCCCGCAAGGTGCTTGACGATGACCATTACGGGCTTGAAAAGGTCAAGCAGAGAATTCTGGAATACCTTGCCGTCAGAGCGCTTGCTCCCGACATCAAAGGTCAGATAATCTGCCTTGTAGGTCCTCCCGGCGTCGGCAAAACCTCAGTTGCGCGCTCCGTTGCAAGAGCAACAGGCAGAAGTTATGCCCGCATCTCGCTTGGCGGTGTTAAGGATGAAGCAGAAATCAGAGGCCACAGAAAAACTTATATCGGCTCAATGCCGGGCAGAATAATCAACGCGATGCAGCAGGCAGGCACAAACAACCCCCTTATCCTGCTTGATGAGGTTGATAAGCTCTCGTCAGACTATAAGGGTGACCCCACTTCTGCTTTGCTTGAGGTGCTTGACCCTGAGCAGAATGCAACTTTCAGAGACCACTATATTGAGATGCCTTATGACCTGAGCAGGGTTATGTTTATAACAACCGCAAACGTCAGAGCCAATATTCCCGAGCCGCTTCAGGACAGAATGGAAATTATTGAGCTTGGCAGCTACTCCATTGAAGAAAAATTCAATATTGCCAAAAAGCATCTTCTTCCCAAGCAGATAAAACGCCACGGAATGACCTCAAAACAGCTTAAAATAACCGATAAGGCTCTGCGCCTGATAATTGAGGGATATACCCGTGAAGCAGGTGTGCGCTCGCTTGAGCAGCAGATTGCGGCGGTTTGCAGAAAAGCGGCAATGCAGATTATTGAAAACGGCGCAGAAAAAGTTTCCGTAAAACCCGAGGACGTTGAAACGCTTCTCGGCTCGCGCAAATTCAGAAACGATTCAATCGTCAAAGAAAATGAGGTTGGCGTTGTTAACGGCCTTGCATGGACTTCAGTTGGCGGCGATATGCTTGAAATTGAAGCGGCTGTGCTTGACGGCAGCGGCAAGCTTGAGCTGACAGGCTCACTCGGCGACGTTATGCAGGAGAGCGCAAAGGCGGCTGTCAGTTATATCCGCTCAAAGGCAGATGAGCTTCCCGTCAGCGCAAGCTTCTATAAAGATAAAGATATCCACGTTCACGTGCCCGAGGGCGCAACGCCCAAAGACGGCCCCTCTGCAGGCGTAACAATTGCAACGGCTCTTGTTTCTGCTTTGTCAGGCAGAAAGGTGCGTAAGGACGTTGCGATGACCGGCGAAATCACTCTGCGCGGCAGAGTGCTGCCCATCGGCGGCCTTAAGGAAAAATCAATGGCGGCTTACAGGGCAGGCATCAAAACGGTTGTTATTCCTTATGATAACATTGCAGACCTTGATGAGGTTGACCCCAAGGTTAAGGAAGCAATAACCTTTATGCCTGTTAAAACTGTCAGTGCCGTGTGGGATATTGCGCTTGAAAAAGCAGCGGCAGAGAAAAACGAAAAAAGCCGCATTCCCGTCAGCGAAAACGGCAAGCGACCTGCAATGGCGCAGTAATTTAACAACACAGGATTGATAATATGAGATTTGATAAAATAGAATTCACAGCCGCTTACGGCACTTCAAAACAGCTTCCGCCCTCGAATATGCCTGAAATTGTTTTTTCAGGCCGTTCAAACGTGGGCAAATCCTCGCTTATCAACAAGGTCTTTAACCGCAAAAATCTTGCAAGAGTCAGCTCAATGCCGGGCAAAACAATCACGGTTAACTTCTTTAAAGGTGACGGCGTGATTTTTGCCGACCTGCCGGGTTACGGCTATGCCAAGCGTGAGCAGAGCGAAAAGAAGCGTTGGGCAGACCTTATGGAGGGCTATTTTCAATCAGACAGAAACATTGCGCTTGTTATTCAGCTTATTGATATGCGTCACGCACCGTCAGCTGAAGATATGGATATGCTCAATTTTTTGCGCTATAAAGAAATCCCTTTTGTGATTGCTCTCACAAAATGTGATAAGCTCAACAAAACGGAAACCGAAAAACGCAGAGAAGAGCTTAAAACAGAGCTTGCGGACTATGCGGATATAACAATGGTTGAGTTTTCATCCGTCAAAGGCACGGGCGTTGAAGAAATCAAGGCTGAAATTATTTCAGCGGTAAAGTGACGGGTTTTTTGAATCCCGTATGAGAGAAGGATAAAAAATGTTTGTTTCAGAATGTATTTCAATTAATGATAACGGTCACCTGACCATCGGCTCGGCAGATACCGTTGAGCTTGCACGGGAATTCGGCACACCTGTTTATGTTTTTGATGAAAACGAAATCAGGTCCAATCTGCGTGCTTTTAAAAATTCCGTTGATGAATATTACGGCGGCAACGGTCTGGTTTGCTATGCAAGCAAGGCTTTCAGCTGCAAAGAAATATACCGTATCTGCAAGCAGGAGGGTACGGGTGTTGACGTTGTTTCGGGCGGCGAACTCTACACTGCTCTTTCTGTTGATTTCCCTGCAGAAAAGATTGTTTTTCACGGCAACAACAAAACTTATGACGAGCTTGTGATGGCTGTTGAAAACGGTGTTGGCAGAATTGTTGTTGATAACCTCACAGAGCTTGAAACACTCAACAAAATTGCACAGAATGCAGGCAAAACCGTCGGCATTATGATGCGCATAAAACCCGGCGTTGATGCCCATACACACGATTTTATCAAAACGGGTCAGATAGATTCCAAGTTTGGCTTTGCTCTTGAAACGGGCGAGGCTCTTGAAGCGGCAAAGGCGGCTCTTGCAATGCCTAATCTCAAACTCAGAGGTCTGCATTGCCACATCGGTTCGCAGATTTTTGATATTGACCCCTTTGAACTTGCCGCTCAGGTTATGCTTAACCTTTATAAGCAAATCAAAGACGAAACGGGCGCAGAGCTTGATGAACTCAACCTCGGCGGCGGTTTCGGCATAAAATACGTTGACAGTGACACTCCCGTTCCTTACGGCGAATATATGAAAAACGTTTCGGCTGTTGTTAAGGCTGAAACAGAAAGACTCGGTCTTAAAATGCCCTTTATCCTTATCGAGCCGGGTCGCTCGGTTGTCGGTGCGGCAGGTCTGACGCTTTATACGGTGGGTGCAGTTAAGAAAATTCCGGATATCCGCACCTTTGTTTCCGTTGACGGCGGTATGGCTGATAACCCCAGATATGCTCTTTATAAGGCAGATTATCAGGTTGTTTGCGCAAACAAGGCAAACGAAGAAAAAAATATGACCGTTACCGTTGCCGGTAAGTGCTGCGAAAGCGGTGACCTTATTCAGGAAAACACGCCTCTCCAGACAGTTGAAGCAGGGGATATCCTTGCCGTGCTTTCAACCGGTGCATATAATTATTCAATGGCATCAAACTATAACCGTATCCCCAAGCTTCCCGTTGTTATGGTCAATAACGGTCAGGCAAGAACGGTTGTTAAAAGAGAAACCTATGAAATGGTCGCCGCTTGCGACGTATGATTACCTTTTTAAGGAAGTGATTAAATGCCTCAGATTAAAATGCTCGCTGATAAGGTAAGGCTTGTTTCCGAGCCTGCCGATAAATTCAAAACAAGCTGTATTTCTGTTTCAATGGCGTTGCCTATGGATGAAAGAATGGCGGCAAATTCACTGCTCGTTTATCTTCTCAAGCGTTCGTGCAAAGCATACCCCGAGCTTTCGCTTCTCAACGGCAAACTTGACGAGCTTTACGGCGCGATTCTCGGCGCAGGCGTTTCAAAAAACGGTGAATCACAGATGCTTACGCTTGGCATCACAAGCCTTGCGGATAAATTTGCTCTCGGCGATGAAAGCATTCAGCTTGAGGCGGCACAGCTTTTGTGTGATATTATCTTCAACCCCAACGTTGAAAACGGTTCGTTCGGCGAAGAGGCGCTCGCTATGGAAAAACGCCTCCTTATCCAGCGCATTGAAGAAGAACTGAACGATAAGCGCACCTATGCTTTTAATAAGTGTATCAGCCATATGTGCCGCAACGAAGCATACGGCAAGCCTAAATACGGCACGGTTGAAGAGATTGAAGCCGTAACGGCGCAGGAGGTTTATGGTGCGTGGAAGAATCTGCTTTCAACCGCAGTTTTTCAGATAACCGTTGTCGGTGCGGCTGATACTGAGGCGGTTGCCGACGTTTTTGCAAAGAACTTTGCAGAAATTGAACGCAAGCCTGCAACGCTTGAAACAGTTTTTGTTCAGCGCAGCAGACGTTTTAACCGCTATGAAGAAAAATTCCCCGTCAACCAGGGTAAGCTTGTTATGGGCTTCAGGGCAGGTATGCAGCACAGAAGAGATAACATTTTTGCAATGGTTGTTATGAACGATATTTTCGGTATGGGCACTTATTCAAAGCTCTTTATGAATATCCGCGAAAAAATGAGCCTTGCATATTATTGCTGGTCAAGGCTTGTTGCGGCAAAGGGCATTGTGCTTGTTGAAAGCGGCATTGATACCGACAAAGAGAAAAAAGTTTCTGCCGAAGTGCTCAGCCAGCTTTCTGATTTAAGAAACGGCAAAACAGACCCCGAGGTGCTTGAATCCTCAAAGCGCGCTCTGCGTGAAAAACACACCTTCACAACCCCCGAAGGGATTCTCGGCTGGTATTCATCTCAGGTAACCTGTGACGAAATCATCACGCCTGAAGAAATGGTTGCCGGCATTGAGCAGGTAACAATGGATGACGTGAGTGCGGCGGCAACGAAGCATTCCGTTGGTACCGTCTTTAAGCTTTCGGCCCAGGGGGAGGCGGAAGAACATGAAGTATAAGAAATACACACATAATAAGCTCGGC
>JAZNDY010000231.1:0-2664 GCA_045588295.1 Acutalibacteraceae bacterium | reverse complement strand
GTGATTTTTGAAATATCGTAGCCGCCTATTCCGACTGCCGGCGGATAGCCTGCAGGAGAAGCCTTGATATCCATTGCAACGTAATCAACAAGACCTTTGTCAACAAGCTCACGCAGTTTATCGGGATAAGTACCGTTTGTGTCAAGCTTAACGCTGTAGCCGAGTTCTCTGATTTGTACGATGAAATCCGCAATATCCTTTTGCATAAGAGGTTCGCCGCCTGTTATAACAACGCCCTCAAGGATACCCTGACGTTTTTTAAGGAACGCTTTGATTTCTTCAACGCTGAATTCGCCCTCAGCAGAGGGATTGAGCACGATTGAGGCGTTGTGGCAAAACGGGCAACGCAGGTTACAACCGCCCGTGAAAACGATACACGCCATTTTACCGGGGTAATCAAGCAAGGTCAGCTTTTGTAAGCCCTGAATATTCATAAAAATCACCTCACAAGCACAAAATATGCAAAATAACGGGTCAGTGATGAAATAATAACACAACATATAGTGGTTATTCTATGGCAAAAACCACAAAATTATGCGTTTTGAAAAAATTTGATAAAAAAGAGAGCCGCTTAAGCAAAGCGACCCTCAAGGATGATATAAAAGATGATTAGCTATTCAATTATATTTCCGTTTGCATCGAGAATATGTGATTTTGTTTGCCCGTCATAATAAGCAGTATAAGTGCCGTCGTCATTTTTGCCTATGCTGTCATACTCACCTGAAAGCTTATTGCCGTTTTTATCAATAACCCAGCAACCGCCTGTGCTGACCATTTTTTCGTCATCCCACTCACCCAACGCAATGCCTACGCCTGTTTCTGCACCGTATTCAAAGATGATATCAAGAAAAACTCCGCTTTCGCAAACAATGTTTCCCCGTGTGTCAAATATCACGGCAATATCGTGAGGGTCAAGACCCTGATTAGCTCCACGCCTGCCGATAAATCTGTCACCCGTGAAACAAAGGGAATTATAATCACAGGGAACGATTTCGTTACCCATAGAATCACAAGCACCCAGAAGCAAGGTTTTATCCTTGAATGCTGCAGTCAGATTCAAGCCGTTTCCGAGCGATTTTTTGATTCTCGGTTTCTCACCGTAAATGCCCTTTATTTCGCCTTTATAGCTGATAAGGTAAATTTCATTATTATATATACCAAATATAAACTCGTCTTTTTCAAAGCCGTGGGGTATGCTTGCCGTGTGGGCATAGGTCAGGTTTTCAAATCCAATATCAATCGCAGGCGTGCCGTCGGTTTTAATAAGAATATCCTTACCCTCAAACCCCTCTGCAATCAGCACAAACACGTCTTCTCCGTAGGGTATTGCACGAATATAACCTATGAAAAAATCAAAAAGAACTTTGCCCTCGGAATCGGTAAGAGCTGAAACGGTATCGTTGTTTCCGTTTCTTTTTTCAACAACAAAACAGTTTTCGCTGACCGCAAAAGCCTTGTTATAGACAGGCGGCACAACGATTTCACCCCGCAAAGACATCACACCGTAGCTGTTATTTTCATTATATGGATTTTCTTCATCAGCATCATTGATATAACAGGTTACGTAATCTCCGCGGTTTTTTATTTCTTTTGAAACAAACACGGTTTTGCCGTTATAGGCATATCTCAAAGTGGCGGTAATGTTTTCCGTAGGTTTTGGGACAACCTCAGGTGCAATCGGTTTTTTAACAAGGTATTTTAATGCAAACTCAACACTTACAATAACGGCAACACACGCCGCAACCGCAGCCGTCATTTTGACGGCACGGTTAAACTTTTCTGCACGTTTTTTATTATACTCCTCACGTTTTCTAAGAACCGCTTCTGCACGCGCTTCATATTTATTCATATTCAAAGCCCTCCTTTTCCAGAAAATTTTTCAATGCTTCCTTCGCTCTGTAAAGCAGCATTTCAACCTGCCTTTTGCTTTTGCCTATTATCAAAGAAATTTCAGCATTATCCATTCCCTCAAAAAACGAAAGATAAAGCACCTGAGCATAAAGCGGATTGATTTTTGCCATAGCTGAACGCACAGCTTTGTTTCTTTCACGGTTAATTACAGACTCTTCTGCCGTTTCGTTTTCATCAGGCGCAAAAACAAAAGAACCGTCCACGGGTATTATTCTTCGGTTTTTGCGGATATGGTCAATTGCCTTGTTGCGCGCAACTTTAAAAAGCCAGGTTTTGAACTGCGAATCACCCCTGAAACTGCATTCTTTGATTATCAGCTCCAGATAAGTATCCTGCATAATGTCTTCTGCGGTGGCGCAGTCGTGCACAAAGCCGTTAATGAACGCCACAAGAGAATCGCTGTAAAGCTCTATAATTTCAACAAGACCTTGCTTATCACCTGCCAGAAACCGCATATAGCTTTGGTTGCCTTTATCCACAATATCACCTCATTTCACCCTTTAGACGAACGGGAGAGCAAAAACTCACAGTTTATTTTGCCCATAAATAAAAAGCGGAGCATAAAGCTCCGCTTGTGTTATGTATTGAATTATTTCTTGTCTTCCTTCTTTTTGCGGAAGAGGATTGCCTGAACAGGGAAGAAAGCAATGAACTGGAATGTCATACAACCGAAAGTTGAAACGTTGCTTGCAAGGGTAGAACTCCAGCCCCAACCGGTAAATACGTTAAGGAGAGTGGGAGCAAGCCATGTTG
>JAZNDY010000230.1:0-4086 GCA_045588295.1 Acutalibacteraceae bacterium | reverse complement strand
AAGATTCAACAGCAGACAATAAATTGAGTTTAGTTTTATTTTTCATATAAATCTCCAACCGAGATTTTATATTAATGATATCATATAAACCGAGTAATTTCAATCTCATTAAGCAGTAACATTTATAATTTGATTAATTGTGACAAAGTTGCAACCAAGCTTTCATTGACACAGAAAACTAACTGTGATATAATTTACAAGAACTATAAATTTGTTTAAACTTAAATTAGGAGTGTATATTATGCCCGGTTATAATCCTGAATTCAACAATTGGCTTATTCAGAACGGTTTGACTGAGTCATTTACAACCAACGCCGGCGATTCTTTTTTTACCAATATGGAAAAGCGGTTCGGCGTTCTTAAAAAAGCTGATAATTATAACGTTCAATCATTTTATCTTGATGATATCATTGAGTTTAAAACACTTGATGAAAGAAAAGTTCTTTATGAATGGGGACGCAATTCTATTTGGAGAACGTATGACAGAATCAGCCATCATTCAACCAGCAACGTTTATATGAAAATCTGGCTCAGAAACGGTCAGACCTTGATTGTTCAGATTTTCAGGGCAACAAACGGAAATATAAGTCGCAGCAGTAATGATTATATTAATCTTATTAATTATGCGGGCTTGCTTTCTCAGATAATTTATAATTGCGCCAACAGACCTATGTATTAAATAATAACCGCCGAAATACGGATACCCGTGCTTCGGCGGTTTTCTTTATTAATCGAAATTTCGCTTAATGAAGCTTTTAACGGCTGCATCGTATTTTTCAGTGTCTGTTATACGAAGCATTGAGTGCCTGCCGTGAGGAAACCAAACGATTTCTTTGCTTTTTGAAGCACATTTTTCAAAAAGCTTTTCAGCATAGTAGGGGGTTGAATAATTATCCTCTTTGCTGTGAAGCATAAGGAGAGGCTTATGCATTTGGTCGATTACCTCAAGGGGACCCGTTGTTATTGAATATCCTGTTTTCAATTTATACATAAAAGTGAAAATTCTGTAAATCAAAACAGTAGGAATCTTGAACTCAATCATATGATTTTTGAACGAATCGCCGAAATTGGCAAACATACCGTCAGCAACCATACCGTCAATATATTCGGGGCAGGCATCTGAAATCATAGCATATAAACTGCATGCAGAGCCTATACAGATACCGTGCAAAATTATTTTTTCAATCCCGTATTCATCGTGAATCATTTTTGCCCAGGCAATTGTGTCTTCAGACTCCTTATGACCGAGGGTGATAACCTCACCGTCGCTTTCACCGTGAGCTCTGGTATCAATAACAAGAACGTTATAACCTGATTCTCTGTAAGGTTCAGCAAAAAAGTAGCTGTATTTAAGGCTGTCAGTTCTGCCTGCAACGATTATAACAGCTTTTTTGTTACCAAAGTCAAAATATTCACCGTACAGATTAAGACCGTCGTTAACAATGTGCACGTTGGTTTTGTATTCTTCATATTTGTCATGCCATGCATAACCGATTTCATACATTCTTCCATGCTGTTCATTCAGAATTTTGGGAACGCGGCTCCATTTGGTTGGTTTTGTTCGTTTGAAAACATTTAAGAAAGCAATTTTTGAGCCGATATATCCAAAGCAGAACAGATTAACCAAAACAAACATAAATATTGCGGCAATTATTATTATTACCGTTTTGGGCGAAATTGAGCTGAAAAACGAGCCTTGAACAGCAAGGGTAATTAATGACATAGATGAAATCCTCTCGTGTTTATTCAAAAGATATTGTTAAATCGCATGTTACATTGTCAGTGGGAAGAGTGGAGATTTCAATAAAGGGATGAGCTTTTTTAATTTGTTCGATTAACAAATCAATTTCTTCCTCTGTAACATTTTGCCCATAAAACAAGGAAATAACACAGTAGTCATATTCTGCCAGAGTGTCGTTGACAGTTCTGACGGCTACTTCATAAAGGGTGTCGCCGATAAACAAAACATCGGTATTTGTTGCGGCATAGTAGTTATTCTTATCAATTGTTTTGCCCCCGTAAATAAGACCCTGGGAGGAGCGCATTATTGAATAAGAATAAATTGAATCAATAGTTTCATTTATAGTTTCAATAATTTCTTTCAGATCTACGCAATCATAATTGAGAATGGCAAGGGCTGAATAACAGTCGGTAACAGAGTCGCAGTCAATAACAGTTACTTCACTTTTTTTATAAAACTCAGCAGCCTGACGCGCTGCGAGAATTGAATCGGGATCATTGGGGAAAATGATAATAATATCTTTTTCTGTTTGTTCATACGCTTCAATAAAATCTTCTGTTGAGGGACAGGATTCATTGAGCATAACTACATCTGCACCCATATCAATAAAAGTGTTTGCAAGGTGCTTGTTGGGCGCAACTGCAATAGTTGCAAATGCTGAATCGCCGTCATTATCAGAAAGCATAATCTTCGGTTCGCGCTGAGTATGCTGAACTGACATATTCTCGATTTTAAGTGACAGAAATTCACCGTATTTATGGCAATATTCGAGAATTCGTTCGGGTGTCTGTGTGTGGATATGTACGCGCAACTTATCTGACTCATATGAAGTAACCAAAGAGTCACCGAGACTGTTAAGTGAATTTCTGAATTCGTTTATATCGAGTTCTTCTTTGCAATCCTGAAGCTGAATCAGAAGCTCTGTGCAATATCCGAATTCAAATCTGCTGGTTTTATTAAAAACTGAATAATCAACAAAAGCAGGCACCGAATCTGCTTTTGCTTCAATTTCAATGGTTTCACCTTTAAGATATTTGCTGATACCTTCAAAGAAACAAACAAGACCGGCACCGCCGCTGTCAACAACACCTGCTTTTTGAAGAACAGGAAGCATATCTGTTGTTTTGTCAAGAGCTGTTTTGGCGTTTATAAGAAATGACGTTACAACATCATCAATTGATTCGTATGAATCTTTTTCAGCTTCAACAGCCTGTGCAGCTTCTCTTATTACTGTCAATATTGTGCCTTCAACAGGTTGAGCAACTGCGCCGTAAGCAAACTTAACACCGTTTGCAACAGCTTCGCAGAAAAGTGAGGGATCAGCAGATTTGGATGTTTGCAAACGTTCACACACACCCTTAAGGAATTGTGAGAAAATTACACCTGAATTACCTCTGGCACCGAAAATAACTGCTTCACCGAAAGCTTTTGCAACGGAAGGCAATTCTTCATCTTTATCTTTTATGGAAGCCAGACCGTTTTTGACTGTAAGCACCATATTTGTGCCCGTATCACCGTCAGGGACGGGGAACACGTTCAGGTCGTTTATAACGTTGATGTTGTTTTCAAGATATCTTGCGCCGTAATCGGCTAAGTTTTTGAAATGAAAACTGTCAATGGTTTTTAACATTTAAATTCTCCTCAGCATTTTTCTAAGGCTGATTTCATAAATTCAGTTTCTGTTTTTAAGTCTTCTGTAACGGGTGCACCAAAGAAGTTGACGCTTATCATACCGGGGCCGATGTTTGTGCCGCTTGCGCAGAAAACGTCACTGACAAAAACTTTCTTGGGGTTAAGCTCTTTTTCAATCATTTCTTTAAGTGTATTTGCGTATTCCTCGCGGTTGCTGTGAGAGATAAGAACGTAATTATTCTCAATGTCTCCAGCAACAAGTCGGATATATTCCGTTGTTGCACTGAGGGCTTTTTTGATTCCCTTTGCTTTGCCGAGAACGGAAACGTAGCCGTCAACAGTACAGTCACCCATAGGTTTTACGCCTGCAAAGCTGCCCATAATTGCTTTGCCTTTGGAGATTCTGCCTCTTCTGGCAACAAACATAAGGTCATCGATGGGACCCATCTGATGAACTCGGTTTTTATTCTGTTCAAGCCATTCAACAATTTCTTCAAAAGATTTACCTTGCATCTTCATCTCGTGAGCATAGATAACAAGCAAACCGAAACTGCCTGACATTCTTAAAGAATCAACGCAGATGATATTACAGTCAGGATAAAGTTCTTTAACTCTGTCAGCGGCACCGCAGGCAACGTTATAAGTTGAGCTGGGTTTGGATGAAATTGAAATGCTTATAATGTCATAACCGTCTTTTGCGTAGCTGCTGAATT
>JAZNDY010000229.1:0-9663 GCA_045588295.1 Acutalibacteraceae bacterium | reverse complement strand
TTATTGTCAAACCTTTAAACTTCACCTCTGATTTTTAATCACAAATTTAATTCGGTGTATGATTTTATTGTGCATATTTTACTGAAAATGCGCGTATAAATAAATTGAAACCAATAAAAATAAAAAATTTTCATAATAGCTATTGACATTTGCTGAAAAACGTGTATAATTATAAAGCACTCAGCAAACAGAATATATCGCGGAGTAGAGCAGCTCGGTAGCTCGTCGGGCTCATAACCCGGAGGTCGCAGGTTCAAATCCTGTCTCCGCAACCAGAAAAAACAGTCGACTTTGGTCGGCTGTTATTTTTTATCTGACAGGATTTGAAGGACGAGCGGTACAGAGCAACAGTCCGGTGGACTGTTGTGACCGCGAGCGACCAAGCGACCGCAGTCGCGCGAGTCAAATCCTGTCTCCGCAACCAGAAAAAACAGTCGACTTTGGTCGGCTGTTTTTTGTTATCTTAACGGGGTTCCATGCCTGAAACGGGTTTGGTGAAGCATTAAACTAAAGGCTGATATAAAAACGGGTAGAAAAAAGTTCAGCTATATGATATAATCAATTCGTTGAAATTCAATTTTGCTTAGGAGAAATTGTTTATGTTCAGAGAAGTTGCTAGAAAGAAGCAGAGTCTTACGCCGGAACAGATATCAAAAATATTAAAGTCAGAAAAAAGGGGCGTTTTATCTGTTTGCGGTGACAACGGCTATCCTTACGGTTTGCCGATGAATTTTTGGTATAACGAAGAAAACGGATACATTTATTTTCACAGCGGTAAAAAAGGTCACAAGAATGATGCGGTAACGTCTGACAACAGGGTTTCGTTTTGTGTTTATGATGAAGGGTTCAGAAAAGACGGAGAATGGGCGCTGAATATCAGCAGCGTTATTGTTTTCGGAAGAATTTATGTTGTTGGGGATTCAGAAAAATCCGTTGAAATCTACCGTAAGCTTAGCCTGAAATTCACATCGGATATCAGCTATATCACTTCTGAAATAGAAAAGTTTGCAAATGCTACGCTTTGCTATGAACTTCGTCCCGAACATATAACAGGTAAAATAGTAAATGAATCATAATTTTCTGTTGTTTTCAAAAACAGCTTATGATATAATATTCAAAAATTGATATTTAACTGCCACCGGGTAGTGTAATGCAGTAAAGCATTCGTCTGCACATCGTTAGGTCTTTGAAGATGTGCGAGCGGATGCTTATTTTTTAGGAGCGATTAACTTGAAAAACTATTTTTCAAAAGTGGAGATTGTTTTATGGAGTTCGTCTGTGTTTTTGATTGTTGCTTCATTCTGTGTGTTTGACCGAGAAAATTATCTTGCATTAATTTCCTCGTTAATCGGAGTAACTTCGCTTATATTCAATGCAAAAGGAAATCCTGTCGGTCAGTTGTTGATGGTAATATTCAGTCTGTTATATGGCGTTATATCATATTCGTTTAATTATTATGGTGAAATGATTACTTATCTGGGTATGACAATGCCAATGGCTGTTTTTGCTTTAATCTCTTGGTTACGAAACCCTTATAAAGGTAACAAAGCAGAAGTGGCGGTGAACACCATCAGTAAATTTGAATCCGTATTTATGTGGGTGTTGACGGCGGCGGTTACTGTTTTGTTTTATTTTATATTGAAACACTTTGAAACAGCTAATATAGTTCCAAGCGTATTGTCTGTAACAACAAGTTTTCTTGCCGTATATCTGACTTTCAGAAGAAGTCCTTATTTTGCTTTGGCTTATGCTGCAAACGATATTGTTTTAATCGTTCTGTGGGTGTTGGCCGGTATATGCGATACAAAATATGTTTCGGTTGTTGTTTGCTTTGCGGCATTTCTGGTGAACGATATTTACGGATATATCAGTTGGCAGAAGATGAAAATCAGGCAGAATAAAACGTTCTGAAAGGTTTTATTTTATCGAATTTGCTTCACTCCGATATCCGAGCGGATTTGAATGACAGACGGTACGGAGCAACATAACGGCAAAGGCATCATATTTTGGTTTGACTTTATGTCAGCCGAAAACTATTGATTTTTATAATAACACTTAAATTAATTGTTGATTTGCGCGGTCTGATTTGCTACAATAAATATGATCATTTGCAGCGTATTTTTTGTTTGGCTTTTTTATAAAAAAGGCTTCACAAATGCTCGTTAAAACCGCTTCAGCAGATGATAACAACGATTTTTGTTGTTAAAAACTATGGGAAAGGTCAGGAAATTAACTGATGGAAAAAATTAGGTTTGGTATTTCGTTCATTGTTATGATGTTTTCAATTTTATTTAACACTTTTGATGCGGCTTTGCTTGCCAAAGCTCCCGAGCCTGCAACAGAGCAAAAATTGGTTGAAATGAGCGAAAAATTTGATGAGTTTGAGCTTGGCGAAAAGATAACCGTTATCAAATCGTCTGCTCTTACTAACGCCCAGATACACAGCGTTATTGCGCTTCAGGGCCTTGTGGCAAAAGAAAAACCGCAGATTTTTATTGATTACAATAATGATGCTGCTAAATATACACTCAATGAACTTGAAAAGGCAGGCTATGAGCTCGTTTATAACGATGCAAACGGCAGCCCTTGGAATTATAAGTCACTTGTTACTAAATTCAGGGACTATATTGCCGATGGCGGATATATTCTCTATGCAACCACACAGGACCACGGTCAGCTTAACACAGCAACAAACCTTGCGACAATCAACGGCTGGCTGCCTGTTTCGGCAGAAGTTGAGCAGACAGCAAAAGAAATCGGTCTTGAAAAGCGCGCAGACATCAGCAACGATAATATAGACCTTAAATATTTAAAAAAGTTCTATAAAGAGAATAAGAACCACTTCCGTAATGACAGTCTTGTTCATCTTTATTATTACGCTAATGGAATGCGTGACTTTGCAATTCAGCAGAATATTTTTGTTATGTACGTTAAGGACAGTGACTATGAAGCAAGGCTCTTCCGTGACAGTGTTATGAGAGAGCTTAAGCCTTCTTCAACTATCTTCGGCTGGTGCCAGTATGAAATTAAGTTTACCGAATCCTGTTCTCGCTTCGGTCATTATGTTCTGCCCTCAGACCATTCTTATAATCTCAGCCTTCTTTCGTCGTTTGATATTGAAACGGCAAAGTTTGAAGCTGCAGATACAGGCAAGGTTGAGCTTGACCCGAACAAGCATTACGTTGCCATTGTTTACAGCGATGGCGATAACGTTCAGTGGATTCAGAACGGATTCAGCGAATTCCATACCTGGCAGAGCTACGGTATTGACGTGCCCGTAAGCTGGACATTTGCTCCTGTTCTTTCCGAACTTTCAAGTGTTGACGTTAAACGTACTCTTGAAGCAGCAAACGGCAATTCCTCTTTTATAACAGGGCCTTCAGGCGGCGGTTATGCAAGAATAATCAATATGAATTCAAAAGAGCTTGAGGCGTTTTCAGATTATACAGCGTCAGCTATGCTTGATTCAGGCCTTGAAATTATGACCGTCCTCGATGAAATCAAGGGTAGCGGTTTTGATGCAAATATGCAGAAAAGGCTCGGCTACTTTTCAAGATACGATAACATTAAGGGTGGCATTCTTCAGCTTGACCCCAACAACTATGCAGGCGGTGGCGGGAGAGTTTATTTCTCAAACGATAAACCTTTTGTCACAGTCGGTTTCAGCCTTTGGTATCCCAGCGGCAACGCTGATGAAGTAACAAACGAGTGGTTGGCTGAGCAATCTGCAGTTATTAATGCTAAGCCTGCAGATATAACAACAATCAACGGTTATACGGTCATAAACGTTCATCCGTGGACAGTCGGCCCTGATGACCTTGCATATTTTGTCAGTCAGCTTGGTGATAGCGTTGAGGTTATAGGCGTTGATACGCTTCTTGCGGCTGTTGAACAAAACGTGCCTCACGAATTCGCTCAGCCGAATTAAAAAAGCATAAACGTTGGAGATAATATGGGTCAATACATAGCACAATTATTAAGTTTTATTGCCGAAAACGGAGAAGCAATCCGTTATTATGCGGCGCAGATTATTGGAATTCTCATTATAATCGGCGTTATCGTTATTATGCAAATGAAAAAGAAAAAGCAGATGCTGATAATTTCCGTTGTTGTTAATTTCCTTTCTGCCGTAAACGTACTTTTGCTTTCCGGTTTTAGTTCAGGTGTTGTGGTTTGCTGCGTAGCTGTTTTGCAGCTTTTGATTTCAATCAGGCACGAAATCAAAAAAACCGAAGTCGGTATCGCAGAAAAAATTATTTTTCTTATCCTCTATGTTGGCGGCGGCATCAGCGGTATCAGGGGCGTTTGGGATATTCTTACGGTTATTGCGGCGCTCTTTTATATGCTTGCCGTGTTCCAGAAAAAAGAGCAGAATATCAGGCTTATGATGCTTGTTAACCATTCAACGTGGGCGGCTTATTATGCAATCATCGGTTCAACTGCTGTCCTTTCACAGGTCGCTGGTTTAATTTCTTCCTTGGTAGCTCTTTTCAGATACAGAAAATCCAAGAAGATTGCTGAATAACTTGAAATTTTTAGGAGATTGTTATGGCTACAAAACTTAAATACGAGCAGATTTTTGCCGGCAAAGAATACGGCTCGGAGCGCAACCGAATCCCTGCGCTCTTCACTCTCAATGACGGCAGCGTTATGGCGGCGGCGGATATCCGTTACGGTCACGGCTCCGATTCACCCAACAATATTGATATCGCCGTTGCAATATCGGAAAACGGCTATAACGGCTGGGAATATGTGATGGTCAATTATTTTGACGACTATGACGATAACGTTACCGCAAAAGACAGTGCGTCTTTCATTGATTCCGTTGTTGTGCAGTCAGGCACAGGCAGAATTTTTATGCTTGCGGACGCCCAACCATATGAATGCGGCTATCTCCAGTGCAAAACAGGCACGGGTTACTGCGAGATTGACGGCAAAAAGTATTTGCTTTTAACTGACGGTGAAAACAGTGATAAATTAAGTTCGTTTGCATATTATATCGGTGATTTTAACGGTGACTTTGCACCTGTTTTAACAAGAAAGAGCAGGGGAGCAACAAAATATTCCGTTGACCGTGAGTTCCGCCTTTATAAAAACGGTGAGCCGATTTATGCAGACCAGAAGGGTGCGCAGGACGTCAGAATTCACCAAAACGTTTTTTACTCTTGTGCAGAGCTTAAATGCTATAAAACAACTTATCTCTGGTTGCGTTACAGTGATGATAACGGCAAAACGTGGAGCAAGCCTAAGATTATTTCAGAGCAGGTAAAAAAAGAAAAAGAGTCTTTCCTCGGTGTCGGTCCCGGCAGGGGTGCAGTTATAAACCACAACGGTAAAGAAAGAATTCTTTTTTGTGTCTATGATAATAACGGCCTTTTCAAAGATCCGATTTTTGAAAATGCAAGCGTTATTTATTCTGATGATAACGGTGAAACCTGGCAAAGAAGCAACAAAATAAAAATCAAGTCAGGTCTGAAAAAAACAAGCGAAGCCCAGCTTGTAAAAATTGAGGGTGAAAACTATAAGGCACTCCGCATATATGCCAGAAATCTGAGCAACTATATAGCTTATGCTGACAGCACAGACGGTGGCGAAACGTGGACGGAATTCCGCGCAGACCGTTCGCTCGAGGGTACAAAAAACTGTATGGTTTCGCTTATGGAAACAAGCAAAAGGATAAACGGCAAACAGGTTATCCTTTGCTCTGCAGGCGGCAGTCTTCTTGCAAGGGCTGACGGCGTGCTTCGTGTCGGTCTGACGGGCAGTAACGGCAGCGTGGACTGGATAAGCACATATCATCTCACACAAGGATTTTACGGTTATTCCTGCCTCACGGAACTTTCAGACGGCAATTTTGCCGTGTTCTATGAAGATGAAGCGGCACACCTCAAATATACTGTTTTCAGTGTATCCGAAGACGGAAAGATAAGTGAAATCAACGGTGATAATCTTGATTTTAAACCTGATACATCTCCCAAAACGGTAAAGACCGTAAACAGAAAAAAGAAAATAGCAAACGTCAAATTCAAATTGGGCATGATGTAAAACATAAAAATTATGTTGCTGAAATTCAAAAATCCGTCAGTATAAATGCTGACGGATTTTTTGATGCAAAAAACAGCCGCTTGCCGATGAAAGATATCGGTAAGCGGCTGCCGTTATTAAAAAATAATTTTATTTGTTCATTTCCGCTTCGGTCTGAATTTTACGGTCGTAAGAAAGAATAGGCTTTTCGTTTTTGTTCTTAATATTTCGGTTAACGTAGTTCCTTGTGATTTTCATAACAAGCGGGAAGAGAACAACAACACCGATAAGGTTTGGAATCATCATAAGACCGTTGAAGGTGTCTGAAATATCCCATGCAAGGGTTGAAGTCATAACCGCACCGAAGATAACCGTAATAACGTGGATGATTTTGAAGATTATTGTTGTTTTTGCGCCGAAGAGGTATTCCCATGCCTTTGAGCCGTAGTGTGACCAACCGAGAACGGTTGTTAAAGCAAAGAGGAACATTGCAATTGCAACAAATCTCTGGCCGATATTGCCCCAATGGAATACGCTGTTGAAAGCTCCTGCAACGAGTGTTGCAACGGTAAGACCCTCTGCAATTTCACCTGTTTTTGCATCAAACACACCTGAAGTAAGAACAACAAGAGCAGTCATTGTGCAGACAATCATTGTGTCGGCAAAAACTTCAAAAATGCCCCACATACCCTGCTTGACGGGTTCTTTGACGTTGGAGTTTGAATGAACCATAACTGATGAACCGAGACCTGCTTCGTTTGAGAATACGCCTCTCTTGAAGCCCTGAGTAACAGCAGCGCTGATTGCCGCACCGAGAGTACCTCCGACAAATGCTTCAGGCTTGAATGCATTAACAAAAATGCTCTTGAATGCAGGGATAATCATATCATAGTTAACGCCGATGATAATCAGGCTGCCTGCAATGAAAAGAACAATCATAAAAGGAACAACTTTTTCGGCAACGTTTGCGATTCTGTTAAGACCGCCAAGAGTAATAAGAGCAACAAGAATCATTATAACAATGCCGAGGATAAGGTTATAAAGCGAAATACCGCCGAGAACCTGAACAGATGAAAGTGATTCAACGTTGAAAGCAGCCGAAACGTTTGCAACAATCTTGTTGACCTGACCCATTGAGCCGATACCGAATGAAGCGAGCATCGTAAATATACAGAAAAGGAAAGCAAGAACTTTGCCGATTGTTTTGCATCCTTTTTTGCTGCCGAGACCGTCGCGGAGATAATACATTGCACCGCCCGACCATTCGCCTTTGATGTTGCGGCGGCGGAAATAGATGCCGAGAACGTTTTCAGAGTAGTTTGTCATCATACCGAAGAAGGCGGCAACCCACATCCAAAAAACTGCGCCTGCACCGCCGATGCAGATGGCAGCGGCAACACCTGCAATGTTACCTGTGCCGACTGTTGCTGCAAGAGCTGTGCAAAGAGCCTGGAAAGGCGAGATAGTGCCTTTTTCTTTTGAGTGACCTATAACACTTTTTGTGAAAAGGCTTCCGATGGTGTTTTTCCACCAATGACCGATGTGTGTAATCTGAAACACCTTGGTAACAACAGTCATCAGAATGCCTGTGCCGATGAGCAGAATAAGACCGTATTTGCCCCACACGACACCGTTGACTGCACCGTTGACTTCTGCAACTTTGTCAAAAAAAGCTTCCATTTTAAAAATCCTCCTATAAATAAAAAGCCGGATTACAAGATGTAATCCGGCAAAAGTACAAATTAACCCCAAAAATCGGGTGATAAAAACTTTGTCCTTTTGCCTGAGAGATTAGCGTTTTGCCTTGCCCCTTCGGCACTCAATTCAATGAGCTTCTCCAAAGTTATGTCCGTTTGCAGTCCCTTTCCCTTTCGGGAAGCCTGAGAGCGTTACTCCTTCGGCAGCTGATGCTTCTTCTGCAAACCTCAACCATAAAATATTTGTTTTTTGAATTATATCACGATGTTTTTTAAAATGCAACAGTTTTTGAGTTTTTCATTTTTGTTATCAAGGAATCCGAAGCCGCAGAGTGTATGTTGCAATGTGAAAATATATAATCAAAGCAGTCTGAAAATAAAATTAAGGCAGGGATTTGCATCCCTGCCTTCGTTTTAATGCTTAAGCAAAAGACAACCCCCGGTACAGCCGGGGGTAAAAAAGACTTCAGTAAAGCCAAAACGGGCGAGCTTTAAGCAAGCCCAAAAGATTTGAAAGAAAATCAAACCTCCAAGTATAATAGTAGTGGTTTGGCAGCCGCATTACTAAAACACAAGGAGGTTTAATTTTTATGAAAAAAGATAGCGAGATAAGAAGTTCATCACACACAAAGTACAGATGTCAGTACCACATAGTTTTTGCACCGAAGTACAGAAGAAAAGTAATCTATGGAGAACTGAAAAAAGATATCGGACAGATATTAAGAAAACTGTGCGAGCAAAAGAATGTAGAAATACTTGAAGCAGAAGCGTGTGCCGACCACATCCACATGCTTGTAAGTATCCCGCCGCATATAAGTGTAGCACAATTTATGGGATATCTCAAGGGTAAAAGTACATTAATGATTTTCGACCGACACGCAAATTTAAAATACAAGTACGGTTCCAGAAGTTTCTGGTGCAGAGGGTATTATGTAGATACAGTCGGTCGAAATAAAAAGCAAATAGCAGAATACATAAGGAATCAGCTTGAAGAAGATTACGCAGTAGATCAAGTGACAATGAAAGAATACATGGACCCGTTTACGGGTAGCAAGACAAAGTAGGCAAAATAAAACAGCCGCTCGGGAGCGGCTGCCAGTGACAGTAATGCGCTGCTAAACTTTCAAAGCCCCTTTCAGGGGCAAAGCCAGTAATCGCCCCTTGAAGGGGCAGTGCAAACCCCCGGCTCAGCCGGGGGTTTTGATTTTATTTGATTATTTAACTTTAAAATTGCAGATGCTGTTTACAATAAAGGCACTGTCGCTGTATTTCTTTGCGCCCGACTCAAAAATGCCGATAACCTCGTTGCCGTTTGCATCAATGCCTTCAAGCATCGGAGGCTGACGCAGAGTTGCTGTTTTAACTTTTTTGCCGAGATGGTAAGCAGGCACTTTTTTGCCGTTATATTCAAGCTCAAAATCGCTTTCGCCCGTTGTAACGTCATCATAGATAAGCATAAACGAATCGTTATTTCTGCCGAACGACGTGCTCAGAACAAAGCTGCCGTCAGCAAGTCTTGCAAAGCCTTGCACCCTGTTTGGTGTGGTAAGAACAAATTCAGGCACAAGCTCTGCATCATCAAACGCCGCTTCAATATCACTCAGCATATAGGCATTGCAACGGGAATAAGACCTCTCCGTCAGCGAAACAGATACGTGATGCGATGCGTCTGTATCATAACCGCCATCAAAAGCATAGGTATAAAATTCGCCTGCATAAAGATATTCGCCGTCGCTGTTGATATAAGAGCATTTCACGTCGGTCTGAACACTTGCACCAAGAGTAATCTCTCCGCCGTTTGCCGCACCGATAAGCTCGGACATTGCTACTCTGTAAATCTTGCTGCCGTGGCAAATATAGAGCCAACCGTTTTCCTGCGCAATACCGCCCGCGTGACCCGTAAAAGCATTACCCTTTGAGGTCTTTATATTAACCGCTTTTA
>JAZNDY010000228.1:0-18981 GCA_045588295.1 Acutalibacteraceae bacterium | reverse complement strand
AATAAGTTCAAGCACAAATCCGAAAGGTATGCCAAGTACCTTATAAATACCGTCCATAACTATTTGTCCTCCGAATGTGAGTGTTTCTTGGGCGGCACAAGGTCAACGCCGCCGGGGGAAAGCGGATTGCATTTGAGAAGCCTTTTGATTGCCAGCAGACTTCCTTTAAATGCCCCGTGAACCTCAATTGCTTCGATGGCATATTGAGAGCAGGTCGGATAATACCTGCACATAGGCGGGAACAGAGGCGAAATACGCCTGCGGTAAAAGCGGATTAGTAGTAGAAGTAGTTTTTTCATCAGAAATTCTCTCCCGCCTGATTTCTGATTATGCCGAGCTCTGTTAAATGCGAAAGCATAACGGGGGTGAGATCGGTGCTTTTAGCCTTTTTTGTTTTGAACCTTGCAACAAACACAATATCCCAGTTACCGCTGCATTGCGGTGAAATCGAGGAGAATGCCGCCCTGATAATACGGCGGCATCTGTTTCTCTCGACTGCGCTGCCGAGCTTTTTGGCGGCTGTTATACCTATTCGGCAGCCAAGACCCCTGTTTTTTACAGCATAGGTCACCAAGGCGGGGGAGGTTTTGACTTTTCCCCTGCCGTAAGCACGGTTAAACTCGGTATTCTGTTTTAAGGTTACCGGGTAGGACATTTTGACATCCCTCTCAGAAATTAATAAGAGAGCTGCTTTCTGCCCTTTGCTCTGCGGCGGGCAAGCACCTTGCGCCCGTTTCTGTCAGCCATTCTCTTGCGGAAACCGTGTTCCATCTTGCGATGACGCTTTTTGGGCTGGTAAGTTCTTTTCATTTTTCTAACCTCCGTTTCAGTTTTGGATTAAAACAACCGGCGCATAAAGCCGATTATCGGGCATAACTAACCAAGGGTAAAATACCCCTCGGAATACACATTATATAACAGCTTGACCACGAATGTCAACAATTTTTTTATTTAATATAAAAATCCTCTCTTTTAGCTTGAAAACGGCGAGGGGGTGTGATATACTCTATTATGTATCATTATCAGTAAAATGCCGAAGTTTCGGGCTTACGGAATATAATGTTGACTATTATTATAAAAGAGGAAGGTTGTTAATTAATGGAATCCGTTAAGGATATGTGGCAATTGGTGTGCGAATGCCTTAAGAAAAACGTTGGCGAAGTTATTTATGATATCTGGTTCAAACCGCTTGAAATTCTCAGCTTCGACGGCACAAAGGTTGAAATTGCGGCAAGTAATTTTATGAAAAAGATTATTGAACAGCAGTTTTATCAGGAGCTTAAAGATGCATTCAAGTCTGTTATGGGGTTTGAAATTGAAGTTGTTCTTATTGACCCTGAAGAAGCTGCTTCCAAAGCAGAAAAGGCAACTGACGAAAAACCTGCAGGCTCGGTTATCAGCATCGAGCAGAACACGTTTGAAACTTTCGTTGTAGGTTCTTCAAACAGATTCGCTCACGCAGCGGCTCAGGCTGTTGCCGCCGCTCCCGGTGCGGCATATAACCCGCTTTTTATTTACGGTAATTCGGGTCTTGGCAAAACCCATCTGCTGCGTGCAATCAGCAGCGAAATCACGGCAAAGAACCCTGATGCCGATATCATTATCACAAGAGGTGAGGAATTCGTTAACCTCATCGTTGGCGGCATCAACAAAAACAAGATGAACGAAATTCACGAGAAATACAGAAACTGCGACGTTTTGCTTGTGGACGACATTCAGTTTATTGCGGGCAAACCCTCAACGCAGGAAGAATTTTTCCACACGTTCAATGCGCTCACACAGGCAGGCAAACAGATTGTTCTTACGTCTGACCGCTCGCCCAAGGATATTGAAGTTCTTGATGACCGTCTGAGAAACCGCTTTGAATGGGGACTTATTGCGGATATTCAGCCGCCTGATATTGAAACAAGAATGGCTATCATTCAGCGCAAGGCGCAGACTCTCGGTCTCGAGCTTCCTGATGACGTTGTTCAGTTTGTGGCGGAAAAAATCAAGGCAAACATCCGTCAGCTTGAGGGTGCGGTTAAAAAGATTAACGCACTTGTCAACATTGAGGGCGCATCAATCAACATTGCGATGGCGCAGAACGCAATCAAGGATATTATGAATGACAGCCGCCCCGTTGCATTTGTTGTCAATAAGATAATCAGCGAAACCTCAAGAACTTTCGGCGTGCCGCAGGGTGACATCATTTCAAAAAAGAAGGATGCCAAAACCGCAAAAGCAAGGCAGGTTGCAATTTATATAGTCAGAATAACAACCGACCTGACGCAGAAAGAAATCAGCGAATATTTCGGCAACCGTGACAGAACAACAATTCTTTATTCGGCAGACCTGATTGCTCAGGAAATCGAAAAAGACCCCAATCTTAAAAAGACGGTTGACAACATAATCAAAAACACACGCGAGCAGTAATACGGATACATTTTATATATAGAGGTACACTATGGGATTATTCAAAAAGCTTAACAAAGGTCTCAAAAAAACAAGAGACAGTATGTCGGGCGCAATCAATGCGGCTCTTCACGGCAAAAATGAAATTGACGACGAGTTTTATGAGGACCTTGAGGAAATTCTGGTTATGGCAGACGTTGGCGTAAACACGGCAACTGAGATTGTTGAAAAGCTCAGAGATTCAGTTTTCAAAAAAGGTCTGCGCAAGGTCAAGGACGTTAAAAAAGAAATTCGCAACATCGTAGCTGAACTTCTCAGCGGCGGCGAAGAGATTGATATGATTACGGTGCCCTCCGTTATCCTTGTTATCGGTGTTAACGGTGTTGGCAAAACAACGTCAATCGGCAAGATGGCGGCTATGTTCAAGGATGAGGGTAAAAAGGTTATCCTCGGCGCTGCCGACACCTTCAGAGCGGCGGCGATTGACCAGCTTGAAATCTGGGCGGACCGTGCAGGCGTTGATATTGTTAAGCATAAAGAGGGCGCAGACCCTGCGGCTGTTGTTTTTGATACAATCAGCGCAGGCAAAGCCAGAAATGCAGATATAATTATTTGCGATACCGCAGGCAGACTCCATAACAAAAAGAATCTTATGGAAGAGCTTGCCAAGATTTACAGAGTTATTGACCGTCAGCTTCCTTATGCTGACCGCGAAATCCTGCTTGTGCTTGATGCCACAACGGGTCAGAATGCGGTTAACCAGGCAAAGGAATTCAAAGAGGTTGCCGAAATAACAGGTATTATTCTTACAAAGCTTGACGGCACGGCAAAGGGCGGCGTGGTTCTTTCAATCAAGAACGACCTTAAGGTGCCGGTTAAGTTTATCGGTGTAGGTGAGGGCATTGATGACCTCAGACCCTTTAACCCTGCCGCATTTGCTGACGGACTGTTTGAAGAAGATGAGGATTAATTAAGGTATGGATTATATTATAGCAACCCATAATATGAAAAAGCGCGATGAGCTTCAGCGTATCCTTTCGCCTCTTGGTATCAGGGTGCTTCTTGCAGAGGAAGCGGGCGTTGAGCTTTCAGACGTTGAAGAAACAGGCACAACATTTGAAGAAAATGCTTTTCTCAAGGCAGAAAGCGGTTGCAGAGAAAGCGGTATGCCCTGCCTTGCAGACGATTCGGGTATAGCTGTTGATTATCTCGGCGGTGCGCCCGGTGTTTATTCAGCAAGATATGCAGGCGAGCCTTGTGACGACGATGCAAACAATGCCAAGCTTTTCAGTGAACTTGACGGCGTGCCGGATGAGCAGAGGGGCGCGGCTTACGTGAGCGTTGTCTGCTGTGTTTATCCTGACGGCAGAAAGCTTTTTGCGAGAGGCGAATGCAGAGGATATATCGGCCATGACCTCATAGGTGACGGCGGCTTTGGTTATGACCCTATGTTTTATCCCGTTGAATATAACGGCAAAAAAACAATGGCTCAGCTTACTGCAGACGAAAAGGATGCCATCAGTCACAGAGGCAAGGCTGTGCGTGAAATTGCAAAACAGATTGGAGAAATAAAAGAATGACAGGTAAAGAAAGAGCAGCGTTCAGAGCTCAGGCCAACACACTTGAGCCGCTTTTTCAGATAGGTAAGGGCGGCATTTCAGACGCTCTTATCGCTCAGGTTTCAGACGCGCTGCGCAAGAGAGAGCTTATAAAAATCAAGGTGCTTCTTGAAAGCGCACCCGAAACGCCCCGCGAGTTTGCTGATAAGCTTGCTGCTGCAACGGGCAGTGAGGTTATACAGGTTATCGGCGGCAGCATTGTTTTCTACAAAGAGAACCCCGACCTTGGCAAAGAGACAAAGAAAAAGCCTGCCAAAAAGGGCAAGCCGCTCTCAAGAGTCAAGGCAAAAAGAGCTGCTGCAGCCAAGAGAGAAGCCGCAGAAAAGAAGCAGAAAAAGGATTTTTATGCAAAAAAGAGAACTTATGGCTCTCGTTAATGCTTGATTCAATAAAAGCCAAACGCAAATCTGCCGCAAACGGCGGTTTGGTTGTTAATGTTGCACAAAAACAATAATTATGCTCAGGCATGCAACATTTTTTGAATATTGACACACTAATTTAATGTATGATATAATCGCCTCCGAGTGTGGCGATGAGGTAACACTTATGGATAAAGACAGCGGCATCAAAATTGTTGCCCAAAACAAAAAAGCATACCATGATTATTTTGTTCTTGAAAAGCTTGAGGCAGGTCTTGAGCTTTTCGGCACGGAAGTCAAATCAATCCGTCAGGGCAAAATCAACCTCAAGGATTCCTGGTGTTTTGTCAAAGACGGCGAAATGTTTGTCAACGGTATGCACATCAGCCCTTATGAGCAGGGCAATATTTTCAACCGCGACCCTTTAAGAACAAAACGTCTGCTTCTGCATAAGCGTGAAATCAGAAGATTTTATGCGCAGGTCAAGCAGGAGGGTCTTGCCATTGTGCCGTTGAGCGTTTACTTTAAAAAAGGCAGGGCAAAGGTTGAAATCGGCTTGTGCAAAGGTAAAAAGCTTTATGATAAACGCGAAGTTGCCGCCAAAAAAGACGCTCAGAGAACCATTGAACGCAATCTTCGCAGATAACGCTTTCATTGCCGTAATAAATATGGGGATGAAAGGATTTCGACGGGGGACCCGAGCCCGGATAAGCGAGTAGCGGTGCGGGACCGCTATAAAATCCGCAATTTTCAAAATTAAACGACAACAATAAAGTTGCTCTCGCTGCTTAACTAAGCAGCCGTCTCTGTGCGGAGGACTGCGGCCGCATAAGAGGCGTCGATCAGCAGTGAACGTGAACAGGTAACGGCGGATAACCTGTCATGAATAATCTGTCTACTGAATGCAAGAGCCTGTCCGGCGGCGCTTGCAGGAGGGAACGTTAAAAGACGGAATACACTCGTAGAAAGTCCCTGCAGAGGTTTTTCGGACGCGGTTTCGATTACCGCCATCTCCACCAATGTCAAGCCTTGCATCTGCAAGGTTTGGCAGAAACATAATTTTTTTAAAAACCGGTGAGAGTTTTTCTTCGCAACAGCGAATAATTAAGGGGAAATAAAAGAGAAAATTTGATTGAGGAGAAACACGAGAGAAGGAGGAAAATTATGGAAAAGAAAAATACCAATGCAATAGTTATTGCAGTCAGTGTGCTTGCAGTTTGCATTGTTGCCGTTGCGTGCACCATTCTTGTTGTTACAAACAGCAAAGGCTCAGGCGGTATTCTTAAAACAAACGAAAAAACAAACCCTGCAAACGCAACTCAGGCAACAGAAGAAACTACATACGCATTTTTAGGCGAAAACAATGCTCCGTCAGAAGCTGTAACGGTTGTTCAGCCCACAGTTCCTGCCGTAACAAACCCAACAACCCCTCCCGTGACAGAGCTTCCCACACAGGCAGTGGTTGTTGATAAGGAAGAAAACGTAACCATCCCTCAGTTTGACCAGGACCAGATGTCAAGCGGTCAGGCAGTCAAGCCGCCCTCAGCCCCCTCAAGCGGTCCTCTTCCCAAGGATATGTCTTTTGAAGGTCTTTACAGCATGGGTCATGATGTTTACGGCTCAAAGCAGTATATTTATAACGATGATACAGACCCCAACTGCGTTCAGGCAAACTTCGGCTATAACCGTCTTTATGACTGGGGCGCACAGCTTATAGATTTCAGCATCGATACGGCAAGAATGCCCTTTGAATACGGCGGCAAGGAATATATGATTCAGATCTGGAAAGGTCAGTATATTTCAGGCGAAATGGGCACGGTTGGCGGCGAGGTCGGTCTTTACACCAGACCTAAGGGCTCGGTCAGCGCAATCGGTCATTATAACTGCGCACCTTATGAAGAATGGCTTAACATGGAAATGACCGTTCTTTGGGATGAACAGGGCAACGGAAATTATCTGCCCCAGCTCACAAGAATTTATGAGCTCCATTGGTGGCCCACAGGCTTTGTTTTTGGCCAGCTTGCAAACAAAAAAGATTCAGACCCCCTGCGTGTTCTTTGCAGAATAACGTTTAAGGATGACGAGATGGCTCAGGCTTTTGCCACATCTCTTTCAAATGAAGGATTCAGCAGTGTTTCAAAATTTGATCCCACTGTTAAAGATACATATAAAATCCATGGCAAAGACGTAATTTTTATTTGGCAGGACGTAAGATAACTCACTATTTAAAGAAAAGAGGTACAATCGATGAACAAAACAACCACGAAGATTATCATCATCGCAATCTCTGCAATCGTTGTTCTTGTTTCGGCAACAGCAGCTGTCTTGTTTGCTGATGATGTTGTGGCTTTCTTCAAAAAGAGCGACTCAACAACGGTATCAACAACAGAAGAGTACAAGATTCCTCAGGCGCCCACACAGAATAATGCTCAGGCAATTCCCACTCTGCCCAACGTAACGGTTGAGGCTCCCTCAGAAATGACAACTCTTGACAGCATCATTTCATCAACACAGAATGCACTTAACCCCAACAATAAGCCCACTTCCGCAACACCTCCCTCAAGACCCGCAAACAACGGCGGTTCAAACAACGGTGGTTCAAACAACGGCGGTTCAAACAGCAACCCCAGCTACGGCAACACACAGTCAGGCCTTAACGTTAAGGATCTTATTGACGAAAACGGTGTTCAGGTTGCAGGCTACAGATACAGCAACGACGGTGACGGTTATTACTACACCGACGATAAGGATTGCTGGCAGAAGAACGCAGGTTATAACGAAGTTTATGATAATATGGCTCCTCTTACAGCTATGTTCATCGACCAGGTTCGTGTTCGCTTCAACTACGGCGGCAAGGACTGGATGGTTCAGCTCTGGAAGGGTCAGTACGGTTGGCTCCTCGTTGGTGCTGAAATCGGTCTTTACACAGCAGAAGAAGGCGTAAACTCCGGCGCAATCAATGAAATCAACCACTATAACTGCGCAGACCAGGATGATTGGCTCTATATGTCAATGGACTGCTACTGGGCAGAAGGTAACAACGGTCACTATAAGAAAGTGTTCTCAAGACCTTATGATAAGTATTGGTGGCCCACAGGCTTTGTTAAGGGTCAGCTCACAAAGTATACATGGCCCAGAACAGAGCTTAAGATGAAGGGCAGAATCACTTTCAAGGATGCAGCAATGGCTGACGCTTTTGTAGCAGAGCTCAGAAAGTCCGGCTTCTCAAGAGCTGCAGGCAGCGCATCAAGCCAGCTTGCCGATGATACATATTATCAGAACGGTGCAGACGTCGTATTCCTCTGGTCAACAATCTATCACGATTGCTTCAAATAAGATATAATTTACGTTCTTTACCCATATATTGCGGATACTGTTAATATTTAATACAATTAATGTTTATCAATTATTCATTTTTATGCGATTTTATATTGACATATCCGCACAAATATGGTAGTATAAGATAACAATTGTTGCTCTTGCAATAAAAAATGAAAGGAATGGTTCGAAATGAAAAAAGTACTTGCTCTTGTACTTGCTCTTGTTATGGCATTCTCCTGCGGCCTTGTTGCTTTTGCAGAAGATGACACAACCACAACAACAGCAGTAGCAACAGAAGCTGCAACAGAAGCTGCAACTGAAAAGGACTACATCGACCTTACAGTTAAGGAAGTTCTCGCAATGATCCTTGACCTTGCTAAGGCTGGTATGTCACAGTGGGGCGATGTTGAAACCGTTATCATCAAGATCATTGATTTCCTTGACGGTCTCGTAAGCGGCATCACATCCGGCAGTGTTGACGGTCTTGTAGCAGAGCTCGAAGGTCTCTTCGAAGGCATCGAAATCCCCGGCATTGATGATCTCATCAACGCTCTCAAGGAAAAGATCCTCTCCTTCTATGCTCCCGGTATTGTTCCCACAACAAAGCCTGCTGACACATCAAACACAGGTTCAGCTCCCGTTGGCATCGCTGTTTTCGCTGCTGTTTCAGTAGCTGGCGCAGCTGCTTTCGTTTGCACAAAGAAAAAGGACTAATTCAAGTTTTAGCTTAGCTAACACTTTTTGATTAAATTAGCGCAAGAATTTAATTAAATAGTTCTGCGGAGTGTCCGTTAGGATGCTCCGCTTTTTTCTTGATTTAATTGTAAATTTTTATCGAACCGACTTATAATTCTAAAAAAGAAATCAAAAAAGAATAAAATAATATACTATGAGATAAAGGATAATATATAACAGGGGGTTAAAAAATGCAGAAGAAAAAAATTATGATGGCCGTTGCTGCGCTTATGCTTTGTATGACGTTTGTTTTCAGCGCTTGTTCACTTGGCGATAAAAAGTCAGATGATAACGGCAAAAATTCAGCTGATTATATTGATGCTGACGGCCAGGAAACAACTGGCTCAGAGGAAGAAACCACGCAAGCACCCAAAACACCCTCAACAGAAAAGCTGATTGCTTTGACTTATGATGACGGCCCCAACCCGTCAACCACAAACAGAATTCTGACTGCGCTTGAAAACAATAATTCTGTTGCAACGTTCTTTGTTGTGGGTAACAGAATTGATGACGGCATTGACACAATTCAGCGCGCAATCAATATGGGTTGCGAAATCGCAAACCACACATACAGCCATAAATACCTTAACGAAATCAGCGATTCAGCACGCGACGAGCAGATTAACTCTGTTAACGATAAAATCAAGAGTGAATTTGGCGTTGACGTTGAGCTTCTCAGAGCGCCCGGCGGAAAGTATAAGGGAGTAACAGATAAAATTGATATGCCCCTTATTCAGTGGTCAATCGACACAAACGACTGGCGTCATAAAGATCTCTCAAGCAAACCCAGAACTGAAGAACAGCGCCAGAAAGAAATGGATGATATTATTGACCACGTTATGACAAACGTCAAAAGCGGCGATATCATACTGATGCACGATATTTATGACTTCACTGCCGATATGAGTGAAATTCTTATCCCCAAGCTCGTGGCAGCAGGATATAAGCTTGTTACGGTAAGCGAGATGTATGAAGCTTACGTGATGGATCTTGAGGGCGGAGAGGTTTATTTTGATGCTTATTTTAAGCCTGCTTCACATCCCGTTGAGCCTATCCCTGCAGGTGATTATTACGTTAAAACAGAAACAGGCGGCGGACTTAATCTGCGTTCAGATGCCTCAACCTCAAGCTCAATCCTTGCTGAAATTCCTGATGGCACGCCTCTGACAGTAACTGATGCTATAAAAGGCTGGGCAAAGGTTACCTATAACGGACACACCGGTTGGGTAAGCACAGCTTATCTGCGTTCGGATTCAGTCGGATAATTCACAAAAAGTTAAAACAAAATTTCTAAAAAGTGTAAAAATTTACCCCGATTTATGCTATAATATATAGCGATAAATCGGGATAAAATTATCTTGAACCAACAATTTATTTGCAGGTGATACATTGAAAAGCAAAAAAACAAAGCCTGACGAATATGTTGACGTTTACAGCAGCAGCAAAAAGCAAAGAAGTTCAAAGAAAAAGAGCAGGCAAAAAAAATCAAACACTTCCGAGGTTATTATAGCCGGTGTGTGCATTTGCCTTGTTCTCAGTCTGATTGTAACAAGCGGACTTGCCTACGTTATCCGTGACAAGCTCGGCAAAATAAATTACAGCGACGGTTTTGGCGGTAACCCTGATGTGACGTTCAATTATATTGAAGAGGAAAATCTTAACTTTCATAACATCGCCGACCCTAACGGTGCAGAAACTGTTAAAGAGCTTATCAAGACTTGGGCAACAAACGGCGGCGATAAACTTTACAGCAAAAACGTTATCAACGTTTTGCTTGTGGGCGAGGATTCTGAAGACGGAACAAGCCGTTCAGATTCAACAATTCTCGTTACGGTCAACAAAAAACAAAAAAAGATATATCTGACGTCATTCCTTCGCGATTCATACACATATATGAACATTGACGGGCAAGACAGATATGACAAAACAAACCACTCATATTCCTGGGGCGGTCCCGCGAAGTTGATGGAGGTTCTTTCAAACAATTACAAAATCACGATTGACCATTTTGTTACAATCAATTATGAGTCGTTTATCAGCGCTGTTGATGCGCTGGGCGGTATAAACGTTATGGTTACTGAAGCCGAGGCGGATTATATGAACCGCACAACCAGAATCAAAGGCTTTGAAAGCGGCCCTAACGTTAACCTTGACGGTGAGCACGCTCTTGTTTTTGCCAGAATAAGAAAGCTTGACGGTGAGGAACAAAGAACGGAAAGACAGAGGAGGCTTATAACTTCGGTTATTAAAAGTGTTAAGGACTCCACTCTTTCAGATATGAACAGTGCGCTGGATACTTTTTTGCCGTATATAACCACAAACTACAGAGAAAACGAAGTTTTCAGCCTTGCAACAAAGGCAATAAAAGAGGGTTGGCTTAAATATGACATCGTGAGCAGCGTTGCTCCGTCTGAGGCAACAAAGATGGGCTTCCGCGGTTACAGGACTTATACAGGCAACCTTGACGTGTGGATAGTGGACTATGTCAAGGCGGCTCAGGAGCTTCAGCTTGCCCTCTACGGGCAAACAAACATCACGATTGATGAAAGCACGCACGTGTCGGCAATTGACCTTGCAATGGGCAAGAGCAACAACGTTGAAAGCAACGGCGACGAGATATATGAAGAAGAATCAACAACGGGCAAATATGATTGGCTTTATGATCGTGATTTCACAAGACCTGAAATAGAAATACCATCCTTCAACCCTGAAAATCTGCCTGATCTGCCAAACGGCTTTGAGGATTTTACACTTATCTACAATAGCCCCACAAAGGAAAATTCCGGCGGCGAATATGAATCACCAGAAAATGAATATGAATAATAAAAACAGGCATGTGCAACGCACACGCCTGTTTTGCTTTTGCAGACGACAAAAAGGGTTGCCCGAAAGCAACCCTTTCATATCAGCATAAATTTAAATTCGGATTATGCTTCTTCCTGCTTCTTTGCGAAACATTCGCTGCAGAAAACAGGTCTGTCCTCACGCGGCTTAAAGGGAACCTTTGCAACTCCACCGCAGGAATCGCAGGTTGCTTCAAACCACTCACGCTCGCCACGAGTTGCATTCTTGCGTGCATCTCTGCAAGCCTTGCAACGCTGGGGCTCGTTTACAAAGCCTTTTTCGGCATAGAATTCCTGTTCGCCGGCTGTGAAAACGAATTCGTTGCCGCATTCCTTACAGATGAGAGTTTTGTCTTCGTACATGATTTTAACCTCGCTTGAAATATTTTTTCGCCCTGGACGGAATCGCACCGCCACCTTTGATTAACAACGCTCTGCTTTAAGCTACGGGGGCATATCTGAAACTTCCTTTGGAAGAATCATATTTTTGAACGGATTTTTTTTCGGATTCTCTGCAGTGCATTGTCAACTGCTTTTTCGCTGCAATCAAGCGAAACGGCGATTTGTGCATAGCTTTTGTCTTGAAGCCGAAGTGCGATAACCTGTTTTTCAAAATCTGAAAGACCGCTGTCAATCAGGCTTTTTAAATGTTCGGAACCGTATTTTTCTGAAACAATATTTGCAGGGTCATCGCTGCGTGAGAGAAGAGTGTCTGTTTCTTCTTCAATTGAAACAGCGTTTGTGAGGGCTGCGTTTTTGTGGTTGAAATGAGCTCTCACAGCAGAAATAATGCGGTTGTTGATGCAGGTTTCTGCATACGCTTTGAACGGAACGCCTTTGTCAATTCTGAAGCTTTTGACTGCATCAAGAAAACCGAGCATACCTTCCTGGATAAGGTCTTCTGCCGAAAGACGGGGGCTGCCGTGTTTGCTTGCTTTGGCTTTGGCAACGGGCATAACTTTTGAAATGAGCAACGCCATTGATTCATCGTCACCTGCGGCGGCGAGAGAAGCAAGCTCTTCATCAGTTAATTTTGTCTTTGCATATTCAGGCATTATAAGACCTCACAAAATCCTCTTACGAATAATAATAAGCTAAATTTTGAATTTTGTCAACAATTATTTATTTGATATCAGAAAATATTTTTGTGAATAGTGAACAAAAAGCGCAAAAAAACAATATATTGTGTGTTTTAGTGTTGTATCACTCATTTTTCACTCAAAGAAAAAAGCGGCATATCACAAGCGGAAAGATAATTTCCGGTGAAGAAAAAACAGCTTGCAAAGGTAAAAACCGATGCAAGCTGTTAACATTATGCAACAGGGAGATTATTTCTTTACAAAGTTAGGACTTTTGCGGTTTTCAATTTCAGCAACCATCTGTGCCTGTTTCTTTTCTGTGATTGTATAGAAGAACATGGGAACTGCGCAGGCAAACATACTTACTGCACCTGAGATAACAAGAACTGCCCAAAGTGCAGGTTCGTTACCAACGCTGTATGTGGGTGTGTCAATGTCAGCAATTCTGATGGAAAGAACGCCGATGAATGCGCCGACAGCCATACCGATTTTGTTGATAAGTGTCTGCATTGCGAAGCAGATGCCTTCGCCTCTTTCGCCTGTTTTCCATTCAAGGTAGTCAACAGTGTCACCAATCATAGCATAGGTGATGATGTTGTTAACGCCCTGAGGAATGCCGAGAAGAACGAGACCGATTGCGCAAACAATAAGCTTCCAGGGAGCATCGTAACCAACGAAATACATAACAGTCATAACAATGCCGCCGAAGAGGTGAACAACAATATATGACCATTTCTTTGTGAATTTCTTTGACATCCAGGGAACAAGAATTGAGGCAACAAGACCGCCGGGAACAACGAGCAGAGTGATAACGCCGTAAAGACCTTCGTTCTGAAGAATATATTTTGCAAAGTAAAGACCGCCTGTGTAAGAATAAACCATTCTTGCACCGCCGAGAATACCTGAAAGAACGATAAGAAGAAGCTCTTTATTCTTGAAGAGGAGCTTGATATTGTGCATAAATGAGGGAGGAGTTTCGTTAGATGTGAAGCGTTCCTTGGTGTTTTTGAAGCCGTAGAAGAACATAGGAATAGCGGCAACAACAAGAACAACAGCGCAGACGAAATAAATCATCTTGAGTGTTTCTGCGTTCTGAATTTCAGAACCGACTCTGATTGTGTTGATAAAGGTTTCGGCAGCTTCTTTTTCTTTTCCGTAATAAGCAGCGCCAAGTTTTGTCATTTCAGCAATTTCAGCTGCTTTATCAGTCATAATCTGGGCAATATCATCTGCAGTGTATTTATACTGCTCGGTGAGTTTGCCTGTAATCATAGGAACAAAAATAGTAACGATACCTGCGCCGACTGTGCAGAACATACGGGCAACTGTGAGGATGTTACCTCTTGTTTCCGTATTGTTTGTCATACAAGTTGAAAGACCCCAGTAAGGAACGTCAGCAATTGTGTAAACAACGCTCCAAAGAACGTAAACAACGCCGATGATAACAAAAGTGCGAACAGCGCCTGTGTTGTTAAGTACTGATGCGGGGTCGAAAATGGGCAGGAAGCAAGCAACTGTCATAATGCCGATGGGAATTGCCATCCACTTGAGGTAAGGGCGGCATTTGCCCCATTTTGTTCTGGTTTTATCAACAACAGAACCCATGATGGGGTCATTGAATGCGTCGAAAATTCTTGCGCCGAGCATAAGAACGGCAACAGCGATTGCGCCGTCTATTGCACCGACTTTAACACCCTTTGCACCAAAAAGAAGTGCGTCGGTCATAAAGACGGTGATGTAGGAGCCGATGATGGTGCAGATAAAGTTCTGACCGAAACCGGCAATACTGTAGGCGAGAGCTTCTTTGGGCTGAACGCCTTTGCCCGGAGTTGTTCCGAACAGCTTGTGAAGAAATGCTGAGTTCATTTTTTCTTCGTCCTTTCTGAATTTATTTTGTTTTTTAAATCAAAGACTTATAAAAATCAAGAGCCTTGAAAGATCTCTTGGTTTGCACCAGCAAAAATTTTTCACACACCTGCATAAGAAGCTTTTCATCGTCAGCAGGCAGAGAAAACGAATATATTCTTTCAATAGGATTTGCGCATATGTGGCGCATTGCGGTTAATACAGTGGGGTTGATTTTTATTCCGCCCTTGCCGCTTGCTCTGCACTGAAGGCAGCCCTGTGTAATATTAAAATACATTTCGCCCGTCGGCTCTTCGCCGCAGTGGGGGCAACAAACAAGCTCAGGCATAAAACCCGAAAGAGCGAGAAGCTTAAGCTCTGTAACGGCTTTAAGAAAATCGCAGCTTCTGCGCTTTGTTTCAAGCAGATGTAAGGAATTGAGCACAACACGCAGAATATCTTTTGCAGGCTCCATTTCAGGCACAAGCTCTGCGCACAGCGCGCAGAAATACTGGGCGAGCGAAAGCCGCTCAATATCTTCTCTTAACCCAAAGAAAACCTCTTTTGCCGTGGCATCGTCAACTATGTAGCAGTCCCTGCTTCTGTAAACGGAAAATTCACCGTAGCAAAGGGACTGGGTTGCGCCGTGCATCTTGCTGTTTATTTTTTTTGCTCTGTTTGCAAAGGCTCTGATTACGCCGTATTCCGCTGTCAGAAGCGTCACAAGGCGGTCACTTTCGCCTGTGTCCGTTACCTTGAGCACCAGAGCATCGGTAGTCATTCTCATGTTTTTCAGCCTCCGAAGGGACTGCGGCTGCAACGTTGCGGTATTCAAGATAATCCCCGATTGCGCCGGATTTTGAAAATTTGCGCCAAGCCTGCGATTTATCCATTTGCTTCGCCTCCCGTTTATAAGTTGCCCTGCAAAACGGGATTTTATAGACGGAAGAAAACGGAATTAATCCAGACCGAAGTTGTGAATAAGACCTTCTCTGTTTCGCCAGCCTTCTTTGACCTTGACCCAGCACTGAAGGTTGATTTTGCACTGGAAAAAGTTTTCCATATCAGCTCTTGCTCTGGTAGAAATCTTTTTGAGCATATCGCCTTTTTTGCCGATGATAATGCCTTTGTGCGATTCTCTTTCGCAATATATTGTTGCTTCAACGTCCATAATGTCGCCCGTGGGTCTTTCGCGCATTTTTTCAATGCTGACGGCAACACCGTGGGGCACCTCTTTGTCAAGAAGCAGAAGCATTTTTTCTCTGATTATTTCGCCTGCGAGCACTCTCTCGGGTTGGTCTGTGAGGGTATCGTCAGGGAAGAAATGAACGGATTCATACGAGAGCTTTTTAAGCTCATCAATAACAACGTCAACGTTTTCTTCTTTGAGTGCGCTGACGGGCACAACGGCTTCAAATTCATAGATTGATGAAAAAGCAAGAATCTTTTCCATAATCTTTTCTTTTTGTTTTACCGTATCGATTTTGTTGACGGCAAGCACAACGGGTGCTTTTTCTGCCTTGAGACGCTTGAGAAGCTCAAGCTCTGCCTCTCTGATTTCGCCTTCAGGCTCTGTTACAAACAGGCAGGCGTCAACACCTGCAATGCCGTCACCCACGGCTTTTATCATTTTTTCGCCAAGTTTTGTTTTGGGGCGATGATAACCGGGAGTGTCAGTGAAAACAAGCTGGGTTTCACCAAGGGTAAGAACACCCATAATTTTTGTTCTTGTTGTCTGGGGTTTCTGGGTAACAATAGCTACCTTCTGACCCAGCATTTTGTTAAGAAGCGAGGATTTGCCGACGTTGGGGCAACCAACAATGGCAACAAAAGCAGTTTTAGTCATTTTTAGCTCCTTATTTATTCTTCATCATCCATAAAATAGCTGGAATTTCTTTTAAGACCCATCTGTGTGAGCACGGCTTCTTCTTTTTCACGCATTCGAACGCTTTCTATGCCGCCGTTAACGTGGTCATAGCCGAGCAGATGGAGCATTGAGTGGACTGTCAGAAAACCGATTTCACGCTGAAGCGAGTGGCCGTATCTTTCTGCCTGGTCAATTGCGTGGGGGATTGAAATCACTATATCCCCAAGCATTTTTGCGCCGGTGTCAAGGTTTGTGTCATAAACCCCGTTTTCACCCAGAGGGAATGAGAGAACGTCTGTTGAACGGTCAATGTTGCGGTATTCTTTGTTGAGCCTGTGGATTTCATCGTCATCAACAAAGGTGACGCTTATTTCTGCAGGGTCTGCAAAATTTTCCTGAATAAGAACGGCTGTGCAGCAACGGCGAACAAGCATACGTACACCCGTTGGAATGCTGCATTCATTCTGCTCGTTTGAAATGATAACTTTTACCTTACTCATTTTCTGTTGCGTTCCTCCTCCTGCTTTTCATAGGCCTTGATAATATCCTGAACAAGTCTGTGGCGGACAACGTCTTTTTCATTGAATCGTACTGTTCCGATATCCTCAATGTTTTTGAGAATACGGACAGCTTCCTTAAGACCCGAGCGTTTGCCGTCGGGCAAGTCTATCTGAGTAACGTCACCCGTAACAACCATTTTTGAGTTGAATCCGAGACGGGTGAGAAACATCTTCATCTGTTCGGGCGTGGTGTTTTGCGCTTCGTCAAGAATAATGAAGCTGTCATCAAGCGTTCTGCCTCGCATATAGGCAAGGGGAGCAACCTCGATGTCGCCTCTTTCCTGATGTTTCTGAAAGTTTTCTGCGCCGAGCATATCAAAAAGAGCATCGTAAAGCGGGCGAAGATAAGGGTCAACCTTCTGCTGAAGGTCACCCGGCAAAAAGCCGAGCTTTTCACCTGCTTCAACTGCACGTCTTGTGAGCACGATGCGGTTGATTTCTTTTGCTCTGAAAGCGGTAACCGCCATTGCAACTGCAAGGTAGGTTTTGCCTGTGCCTGCAGGGCCGATGCCGAAAGTAACGGTGTTTTTGCGGATTGTTTCAATATATTTTTTCTGACCGAGAGTTTTGGGCTTGACGGGCTTGCCTTTTGCGGTAATGCAAACGCAGTCAGCCGCCATTCTGTCAAGCTTATCCTCGTTGCCCTCGTTGACGAGCGAAAGAACGTAGCGTACGTTCTGGTCGCTGAGAGATTCGCCCCTGTTGATGAGAGTGAGCAGGCCGTTTATGGCGCGCACACCTTTCTGAACGTTTTCTGCATCGCCTGTAACCTTGAGCTCGGAGCCGCGGCTGATAACGCCGACGGAAAATTCTTTTTCAATCAGCTTTATATTCTCATCAAACGAGCCGAAAAGGCTCACTGCCTGCTCCATTCTGTCAACATTGATTATCTGTTCAAACACTAAACCGTCACCTCGGGGCATATTTATCTATTATCCAAAATAGTATATCACATTATGTCGGAATTGTCACTATAAATTTAAATAATATTATTTATAATATATTGATTGACTTTTTAAAAAAATAATAATATTATTGTATCTGTATAAGTATATCAATAATCGGTGGTGATAATATGCTTGATGCCGTGCTTTCGTTTGCAAGGTATGCTTTGCCTGTGTTGGCGTTGCTTATATTTTTGCTCAGCTTCGTGGCTCTTCTCAAACGCAGACCGCCCTCACTCGGCAGCGCAAAGCTTATCTGCCCTCAAACAAAAGACGTTTATCCCCTCACAAGACGTGAAACGTCAATCGGCAGAAACAAAAACAGCGATATTCTTCTTAAGGAGCCGACGGTTTCAAGGCTTCATGCAGTTGTTGTTTGCGCAAAGGACGGTTGGTACGTTGCTGATATCCGCTCGCAGGCAGGTGTGCTTCTCAACGGCAAAAAAATAAACAAAAAAGCATATATCAAAACGGGTGACAAAATCACTCTGGGCACCGTTACTCTTGTTTTTGAAAATCTTAAAGACTGACAGGCAGGTTAAATGAAAAATCAGAGAAAAATAATAACACTAAAAAACGGGTTAAGAATAGTTCTTGAAAAACAAAAAAGCTCAAAAATCTGCGCGGCAGAAGTCTGGGTTGCAAGCGGTATAAGCTATGAAACCCCTGAAACGGCAGGTATGTCGCATTTTATTGAGCATATGGTTTTCAAAGGGTCGCAAAAACGCTCAGCTCTTGATATAGCTGTTGAAATGGACGAAATCGGAGGCTACCTGAATGCATACACGGCAAGGGAATGCACCTGCTTTTATGCCCGTATGCTTTCGGAACATACCGAAAAGGCGTTGGATATTCTGTTTGATATGGTCAGAAACCCAAGGCTTGATGAAAATGACATTGAGCTTGAAAAAGGCGTTATCAAAGAAGAAATATCAATGTATGAAGACAGCGCAGAGGATATGTGTGCCGACACGTTTTATGAAAACGTGTGGAAAAACAGTATGCTCGGCTGTGATATTCTCGGCAGTGAAGAAACGGTTGATGCCGTTACAAAAGAAAGCCTTGCGGCTCACCTTGAAAAGTTTTACGTTCCCGAAAGAACGGTTATCAGCATAAGCGGCAACTTTGATGAGAAATCGGTTATTGCAATTTGCAAACAGTATTTTGCAGACATTAAAAACACCGGTTTTTCACTTAATCCGGTTGGTGCAGAATATAATCCGTGCACGGTAACCGTCAGAAAAAACGTTATGCAGAATCAGCTTATTCTGGGTTTCCCTGCAATGCCTGTGGGCAGCAAAAACCGCGAGCCTGCTCTGCTGATATCTTCAATCCTCGGCAACACACCGTCATCAAGACTTTTTCAGCATATAAGAGAAAAGCTCGGTCTTGTTTATTCGATTGACACCGCCTGC
>JAZNDY010000227.1:0-2446 GCA_045588295.1 Acutalibacteraceae bacterium | reverse complement strand
TGCTCCGAGATTTGACGGATCCTGAAGATTTTCAAGAGCAAGATATTTTCCGTCGGAGTCGATCTCAGAAGGAAGCTCCCTCATCTTGCAGACGCAGAAAACACCTTGCGGATTTTCGGTATCGGAAAGCTTTTTGGCAACATCGGTGCTTATTTCAAAGCATATGCAGCCCGTTGAAACAATACTCTCAAAATAGCCTGAATATTTTTCCAGAGCCGCAGAGGTGAAAAAAGCCTGCCTGATAACAATGCCTGTTTTAGCTGCATCGGAGCAGAGCCGTGCGCCCTCGAGAAAGAACTCACCGTTTTGTTTGCGGAACGAAGCACTCTCTCCAAGGCGAACGGCGTATTTGATTTTTTCATTTGTGCGTGCCGTAATCTTTTCCATATAATTGTTTTGATACCTTAATCTTATTATTTTATTTGATACCTTTATATATATCAAAAAGCCAAAAATTTGCCGCTTTTTTTGCGGGCAAAAATGCGAAAAATCAGAGATGTAAAGAAATTACACCTCTGATTATCATTGCTTTGATTAGTTGAGAGCAGCCTTTGCTTTCTCTGTGAGAGCTGTGAATGCTGCGGGATCAGCAACAGCGATTTCAGCAAGCATCTTGCGGTTGAGGCTGATGTCAGCCTTCTTGAGACCGTTGATGAATGTTGAGTAGTTCATGCCGTTCATCTGGCAAGCAGCTGAAATACGGGAAATCCAAAGACGACGGAAATCTCTCTTCTTCTGCTTTCTGCCGATGTATGCATAGTTACCGCTCTTCATAACAGCCTGCTTAGCAGTCTTGAAGAGTGTGCTCTTTGAGCCGTAATAGCCCTTTGCGAGTCTGAGTACTTTATTTCTTCTCTTGCGAGTCATAATAGCGCCTTTAATACGAGCCATAATTTAAATCCTCCGTTAATTAAAAAGTAGTTTACAAAGTTCCGATATTATTTGTAAGGAACAAGACGTTTGATCTGCTTGCAGTTTGTAACATCAGCAACAGTTGTCTTGCGAAGATTTCTCTTGCGCTTTGTGCTCTTTTTGTTGAGAATGTGTGACTTGTAAGCATGGGCGCGCATGGGCTTGCCGCCTTTTGAAATCTTGAAGCGCTTCTTTGCGCCGCTGTGAGTCTTAATCTTGGGCATAGTTTATTTCCTCCTTAAAATTAAACACTTTTGATTTAAGCTCATTACTTTGAGCTTTTAGGAACCAGGAACATCAGCATCTGTCTGCCTTCAAGCTTTGCAGGCTTTTCAACGGCAGCGCAGTCAGCCAGAGCTTCCGCGCAACGACTCATAATGGTAAGGCCGAGCTCGGGGTGAGCCATTTCTCTGCCTCTGAATCTGATGGAAACCTTAACCTTATCTCCGGAGCCTATGAATTTGCGGGCATGGTTGATTTTGGTATCAAAATCATGCGTGTCAATGTTGAGAGAAAGTCTTACCTCTTTAATTTCAACAACCTTCTGGTTCTTTTTGGCTTCTTTTTCTCTCTTTGCCTTTTCAAAGCGGAACTTGCCGTAATCCATAATTTTGCAAACGGGCGGCTTTGCTGCAGGTGCAATCTTGACAAGGTCAAGATTTTTGCTTTCTGCAATTTTAAGAGCTTCTGCTGCAGACATAATGCCGAGCTGCTCGCCGTCGTTTGAGATAACTCTTATCTCTTTATCACGGATTTCCTCATTGATTTGCTGTTCTTTGCTGCTGATGTTAAAGCACCTCCTGAAATGGATAACTTCTTATGAAGTGATAGCAATAAAAAAGCGAGGCAGGAAAACCCAACCTCGCATAAAATCAACGCTTAAACGGACGCAAACCGCCCCGTAAATAACAAGCTATTGACCAACGAGGGACGTTCCCTGAAGGTGAGAGCAAACCTGCTCTGCTTTATTGTGCAAGTTATTCTAATATATTATTTCGGTTTTGTCAAGCGTTTTTTGGATTTTTATTTGATTTTTCTTAAAAGCATTATGCCTGCTGACACGCCGAGACTGAAGGCAAGGAACAAAACCGCAGTCAGACCGTTAACAAGCGCTCCGCTTGCCGTGCAATAAAGCACAGTGCTTAAAATAAAGCCGAGCACGCTCAGAACAATCTGAATAACGGTTGCAAAACGCAGCTTTGCGCTCACGTCGCAAGCCGCGGCAACAGCCCTTAACATAGAGAATGCCGTGCCGTCATGGATAATGCCTGCAGGCAGTTTATCGCAAACCGCATCTCTTCTTCTTTTGAAGAGTCTGCCTGCCGTGCCGGAAAGAATCTTAAAGGTTTCACGGGGCAAACCGAAGCTGTCCGCTATAAGCTCCTGTGTAACATTAACGTCATTTGTTCTCACAAGCACCTGAATGCCGTTATCTTCAAGCACCTTAAAGTATCTGCCGAGATTTTTATCAACCGCATAGCTTACAACAAATAACGCCGCAACTTTACCTGCAACAGCAAGATACATAACCTTT
>JAZNDY010000226.1:0-3053 GCA_045588295.1 Acutalibacteraceae bacterium | reverse complement strand
TAACTGTTTGGGCATCACGCAAAGGCTGATACTCAAAATTACCCGCAGGAGCTGAAACCTCAACTTCACTACCAACAGACCAATTATCAAAAATGTACCTTGAAACAAGACCGCCGTCAACAAGTTTAATTGTTAAAACATATTTACCTTCAAGCGATTCTTTGGGTGAGGATGATATCGAATAAGCCCTTGTAACGGGCATACCTTCAATTGTTTCAAAAACTGTCAGATATTTGCCTGCACCGAAATAAGCAAGTGAATCAGTGCCTCTTGAAGAGTCAGCAACAAGAGTGAAACTTTTACAGTCTTCAGCCATATCCGTCACAGCAGCCACTTTTAAAAACTGACGTTTAGGGTGAAGCGCGCGTGCAAGCGCCATAGCGTTATCGGGAATTACGGGAAGTTCAGCTTCAGCGGAATTGAACCTTTTCTGCCTGTCTAAAACTATGGGAACAAATTTCATAGCTTTTAATTTTTTAATTTTTGTTGCCATATTATTTGCCCCCTTTCTTTAAAGCTGTAACAGCATCTTTAGCGGCTCTCTTGCCGGTAAAATAAGCGCTGCTGTAGCCGTCGCCTCTTTCCTGAGAAGCGCCGCAAAAAACAAAATTATCAAAAGGTCTGTCAGCCTGAACCTGAATATTTCTGGGAAGCACACCGTCCCAGATATCAGTGCTGTAACCGTAAGGCGTGCCGTGTGGTGTGTTAAGATAACGCGCAAAAGTCGGGGGTAAAGCAATTTCAATTTCTTCAATATAAGGTTTGATAGAAATATTCAAAGCTTTTTCGCAAGTTTCAATCATATCCAGAGCAACTTTATTCTTGAACTTTTTATAATCCTGTGGTCTGACGTCTTTCATTGAGTCACCGTAAGTAATAGTTGTCAGGAAAAGCTGACAAGTGCCGTCAGGTGTGCAATCAGGAATAACGTTATTCAGACAGTTGATAATACAATAGCCGCTGAAGAAATCCTGTGCTTTCTCGTACTGCTTATCAGAATCAGCATCAGGAGCAACAATAATTGAATAATCTTTAAAGCCAAGTTCCTCTTTTGTTTTATTCAAGCCAAGATAAACAGTTGTAAGAGAACAGGCAACTTTTCTTGAATTAACCATTTTAAGCTGTTTTTCAGGAACATCGTTCAAATCAAACAAATCAGACCAAACAGCGTTCGGATATGAATTACAAATAAAGAACTTACCGTAAACTTCTTTTTCGCCGTTAATTACTACACCGGCAGGTTTGCCGTTTTCGGTTATAACTTTTGTTACCTCAGAGTTATACCAAATGTCACCGCCGTTATCACGGATTGCCTTATCAATTGAAAGGCTGATTTCATGGCTTCTGTGATGCGGAACAACGGAACCATACTTAACGTAACTGCTGATCATGGTAAGATAAATTGAATCCATTTTTGAAGCCGGCAAACCAAGATAAGACCAATATGTGCAGAATATATCCTGCGCCTTTTTGGGCATTCCGAGTGCATCAAGCATATCTTTAAGGCTGTGCGAAACAGCTCGCATAACGTCAGGCAAAAATTTTACCGTGCCGGGAAGTTGAGAAAAATCCTCAGTTGCCTGGAACAAAGCATTCATTCTGTCTGCAAGATCAAAAGCAGCCATACAGCTGTCATAAGAACCGGGTACAATATCATCAAGCTTCTGTGCGAATTCTTTATATCCGGTCGGCATACGCGCATCAACAGAAACGAGAACACCGTCTTCATTAACAAAAGCATCAGGGTCACCTTCTTTTGCGGGCACAACAAACCTGAATGTCGAGGGATGCCTGCGCCAATCAACGTCAACACCGATACTGTCAAAAATAATGTTGACAGTTGCTGAATCTTTTTCAGGGCCTACTTCGCAAAGCTCATGGAGAGAAGGATCAAATTCAAAACGGCCTCTTACAAATGACGAAGCAGAGCCGCCGGGAATGTTATGTTTTTCAAGCAAAAGAGTTGAAAGACCGGCTTTGGCACAGCCCGCAGCGGCTACAAGACCACCGTTGCCTGCACCGATAACGATAACGTCATAGGTTTTCATTAACCAACCTCCAGTTATTAATAAACTTAAATATTATCAGTTAAATCTATCCAAATATTATATTATATTTCTATATTCAAGTCAAGAGTAAATGACTTATAATGAAATTATATCATTGATTATTTAAAATCTCGTCGAAATGACTAAAATACGCTCAAAATATATTAATTTTTATTCTATTTCAAAATTGACAACCACTAAATGTAGTAGTATAATGACAGTACAGTTTACATAACTGACGGATTTTGCGGATAACCGCAAGGGAATGTAAACAGATAATGCCGACCGTCTGGGCGATTCAGTTTTTGATAAACTGATTTGCCCATTTTTGTTTTTTACAGGCAAATCAGCAAAGTTAAGGAGGAACAAATATGAAGCATGAAAATTGGAACGGTTTTATTGCCGGTGATTGGCAAAATGAAATCAACGTCAGAAACTTTATTCAGCTTAACTATAAGGAATATCACGGCAATTCCGACTTTCTTGCCGATGCTACAGACAGAACAAAAAATCTGATGAAAAAACTTGAGTCACTTTTTGCTCTCGAAAGGCAGTTTGGCGGTGTGCTTGATATTGACACAGCAACAGTATCTTCTCTCACAAGCTACTCCCCCGGCTTTATTGATAAAGATAATGAAATCATAGTAGGTCTGCAGACCAACAGACCGCTCAAAAGAGGTGTAAACCCCTTTGGCGGTATGAGAATGGTCAAGCAAGCTTGTGAAGCATACGGATATAAACTCAGCCGCAAGGTTGAAGAAGAATTTTTATTCAGAACAACACATAACGACGGTGTTTTCAGAGCATATACAGACGAAATGCGTCAGGCAAGAAAATGCCACGTAATTACAGGTCTGCCCGACGCTTACGGCAGAGGAAGAATCATCGGCGATTACCGCAGAGTTGCTCTCTACGGTGTTGATAAACTAATTGAAGAAAAGAAAAAAGATAAATCAAAGCTTGCAGGAGGTTTCTTCAACACCGAAGCTATCCGTCTTGACGAAG
>JAZNDY010000225.1:0-2453 GCA_045588295.1 Acutalibacteraceae bacterium | reverse complement strand
CATATTCAGGAGCTTTGTTTTCGTTAACCTTTTCAACCTCTGCAGAAAGGTCAAACTGCTCAAAGCCCGTTTCATAATCAGCCTGAGCAAATGCGTTATCTTCTTTATAATGGAAAGTAAGGGTCAGGAAGCAGTTTGCGTTATCCTCAACGCCATCAAAGAGCTTATAAATCTTTGTGCTCTCCGGTGCAATGTCAGTGTCATCAATTCTGCCCTCAAGAATTGCCTTGCCGTTAACCTCAAGCTTCCAGACAATATACATATCGTTAAGCGATTCAAAATATCTGCGGTTGAAAACAGAAATCTCACCGTTTACATAGTCAGCTTCAAATTCCTGATAAGCTTTTTTCATATCATAGAAGCCGGGGCGGAACGTTCTGTCAGGGAACAATATACCGTCAATGCAGCAAACACTGTTATGCGGATAATCGCCAAAGTCGCCGCCGTAACGGAAGCCGCCGTTGATATCTCTGATTGAATGGTCGGTCAGCTCCCAGAAGCAGCCGCCCCAGATTGCAGGATATTTGCGGAACAAATCGCAATGAGCGTGGATATTACCCGTTGACATTGAGCAACAGAATTCACAGAAATAGAAAGGCTTTTTGGAGTTTTTATTGGTTGCGTATTTTTCAGTGTAATCAAGCTCGGCATACATACGGCTCTCAACGTCTGAAATATCGCTGTAATTCTCGCCAACGGGCACTGCCTTGAACTCAAGGTGCGCATTTTCATAGTGAATAACAGCTTCAGGGCAACGGCTCTTGATATAGTTACGCATTGCTCGGTGGTTTTTGCCGCAGCCTGATTCGTTGCCGAGTGACCACATAATGATGCTTGCGTGGTTTTTATCGCGCTCAAAAAGACGCTCTGCTCTGTCAACGTAAGCGGCTTCCCACTCATCGTCAATTGAAAGCTTTGACCAGCGCATCCAATCCCATGTGTCACGGTATTCAAAGCCCATGCCATGGGTTTCGATATCCGCTTCATCAACAACCATCAGACCGTATTCATCGCAAAGGTCAAGGAATCTCGGGTCGTTGGGATAATGTGATGTTCTGACGCAGTTTGCGTTACCCTGCTTGATGATTTTGACATCTTTAAGCATCAGGCTATAATCGCAATAGAAACCTGTGTCAGGGTTGGAATCGTGGCGGTTAACGCCGAAGAGCTTGACGGGCTGATTGTTGATATAAGCCACGTTGCCTCTGAATTCAAGACGCTTGAAGCCGAGGTTAAAGGGAATAATCTCGCCGCCGCAGTCAAGCACAAGCTTATAAAGCATCGGCTTTTCGCTTGACCAGAGAACGGGGTTTTCAAGCTCAAAATCAACACCCTCACCCTGCAGAGCAACGCTGCCGTCAGGCGCAAGAAGGGTGAATTTAACGTCACAGTCAGCCGTAATTTCGCTTGTTACCGTTGCTTTTGTGAGGTCAGGCGAAACAACGGGTTTGATATAGATATCCTTAAGGTGCTTTTCATTTCTCTCAAGAATATAAACCTCTCTGAAAATACCTGCAAGGCGATACATATCCTGATCCTCAAGGTATGAACCGTCACACCATTTAACAACAAGAACGTCAAGGCGGTTTGAACCGTCAACAACAAGGTCAGTGATATCAACCTCCGTTGTGTTGTGGCTCACCTGGCTGTAAGCGGCAAACTTGCCGTTAACAAACAGATAAAAGCAAGATGCAACGCCCTCAAAATTGATATAATATTTTTTGCCGTCTTTCTTTGCAACGTTAACTGTTCTGTTATAAAGACCGCAGGGGTTTTCATCAGGAACAAAGGGCGGGTCAAGGGGAAACGCATAGAAAAGATTGCTGTAAAGCGGGGCATCATAGCCCTTGCCGAGAACGGTTTCCCAGCATCTGGGCACGTCAATTTTATCGTCAAAAGCGGTTAAAAGAAAACCATCTTCAATATCTTCAAAAGACTTATAAAATCTGAAATTCCATTCACCGCAAAGGTCGGTATAATATTCAGATTGCTTTCTGCAGCCGTTCAGAGCAGCTTCCTGTGAATGGTAAGGAATAAAGTATGCCCTCGGTTTTTCGCAACCGATATGCAGACTTTCCAAATCTTTATGGTAAGCTTTAAATTCCATAGTTGCCTCCGTAAAATAAGATTAATTTATTTATATCACAGCTATACAATTTTTTCAAGCTAATATATGTATATTTATGTATAAAATAACAACAAATCGGCTATTGAAAAGTTTTATCAATTGTTCTATACTTTTAACAAGGAAAGAAGGAATGAAAATGAAACAGAACAAATTGCTGAACCTTGTTTCAGCGGCACTTTTTGCGGCATTGGTTTGCGCTGCCACACTGATTCGTATTCCAATCCCCGTGGGCATAACAGGTGGCTACGTCAACATTGGCGATTGCTTTGTTTTAACCGCAGCCTTTATGCTCGGTCCCGTTTACGGTGCGCTTGCAGCAGGCAAA
>JAZNDY010000224.1:0-2633 GCA_045588295.1 Acutalibacteraceae bacterium | reverse complement strand
AAAATACAGTGAGGGTCTGATAGCGCTTTCCGGCTGCCTTGCAGGTGAGGTTTCACGCTCGCTGCTGCAAAACGATTATGAAGCCGCCAAAAAGACCGCGCTATGGTATAACAGTGTTTTCGGAGACGGTAATTATTACCTTGAAATTCAGAATCACGACCTTGAAGAGCAGATGAGGATCAACCCTGATTTAATCCGCCTTTCAAGAGAAACGGGTATTCCGCTTGCCGCTACAAACGATGCGCATTACGTTGATAAAGAAGACCATAAAATGCAGCAGGTGCTCATTTGCATCCAGACAAACCACACTCTCGGTGAGGATACAGGTCTTGAGTTCGGCACACAGGAGTTTTACCTTAAATCAGAAGAAGAAATGCTTGACGCAATGCCGAATTGTCCTGAGGCTGTTGCAAACACCGCGCTGATTGCGGAGCGATGCAACGTTGAATTTGAGTTTGGCAAAACAAAACTGCCGCATTTTGAGGTGCCCGAGGGGTGGGACCATTTTGATTGGTTTTCAATGCTCTGTAATAAAGGTCTGATTGAAAGATACGGCGAAAATCCGCCGCAGGAATACAGAGACAGGCTTAATTATGAGCTTGACGTTATAAACAGAATGGGCTATGTTGATTATTATCTCATAGTTCACGATTTTATCAGGCAGGCAAAACAGATGGGCATCCCTGTCGGGCCCGGCAGAGGTTCGGGCGCGGCCAGTATTTGTGCCTACTGTATAGGTATAACGGGCATTGACCCGATGAAACACAGTCTGCTTTTTGAACGTTTTCTTAACCCTGAGAGAGTCAGTATGCCTGACTTTGACGTTGACTTCTGCTTTGAAAGACGCGGTGAGGTTATTGATTACGTTATTGAAAAATACGGTGCCGACCACGTTGCGCAGATTGTTACTTTTGGAACTTTAGCGGCAAAACTTGCCGTGCGTGACGTCGGCAGAGCAATGGGTATGCCGTATTCCGTTGTTGATAACATCGCTAAACAGATTCCCAATGAACTCAATATAACACTTGATAAAGCGCTCAAGCGCTCTGTTGAATTCAGAACGCTTTATGAGAGCGACGATATGACAAAGGAGCTCATTGACCTTGCGCGCAAAGTTGAGGGTATGCCGCGCCACGCATCCACCCACGCTGCAGGTGTTGTTATAACCCACGACCCGGTTGAAAGCTATGTGCCTCTTGCAAGGAATGATGAAGCTGTTGTTACCCAGTTTCCGATGACAACTCTTGAGGAGCTTGGCCTGCTCAAGATGGATTTCCTCGGTCTGCGCACGCTGACGGTTATCAGCTCCGCAGAAAATATGATAAAAAAATATAATCCTGATTTTGATATAAATAAAATTGACCTTGAAGATAAGGCTGTTTTTGATATGATGTGCGCCGCCCAGACTGAAGGCGTTTTTCAGTTTGAATCCGCAGGTATGCGAAGCGTTCTTTCGCAACTTAAGCCTGAAAGCATTGAAGACCTGATTGCTGTTATTTCGCTTTACCGACCGGGTCCGATGGATTCAATACCCACATATATCGAAAACAGGCATAACCCCAAAAAGGTTACTTATAAAACGCCTGAGCTGAAAAATATTCTTGAGGTTACTTACGGCTGTATGGTATATCAGGAGCAGGTTATGCAGATTTGCCGCGAGCTTGCAGGTTATTCTTACGGCAGAGCAGATATTGTTCGCCGTGCAATGAGTAAAAAGAAGCACGACGTTATGCTTAAAGAACGTGAGCATTTTATCCACGGCATGACAGACGAAAACGGCAATATTATCTGTGAAGGCGCTGTCAGAAGGGGAGTCAGCGAAAAAGCGGCTAATGAAATTTTTGATGAAATGATGTCTTTTGCATCATACGCATTCAACAAAGCTCACGCTGCTGCTTATGCTTACGTTGCTTATCAGACAGCTTATCTCAAATGCCATTACCCTTGCGAATTCCTTGCTTCGTTGCTCACAAGCTTCCTTGATAACACAAATAAGGTTGTTCAGTATATCAACGAATGCGCAAGGCTGGGAATAAAAATTCTTCCGCCTCACGTTAATGAAAGCGGTGATACCTTTACCGTTGCTGACGGCAACATTCATTTCAGCCTGACAGCGGTTAAAAACCTTGGCAGAGGTTTTATCCGCAGACTTGTTGAAGAAAGAGAAACAAACGGTAAATTCAAGGATTTTTATGATTTCTGCAAACGTATGCACGGCAAAGATTTTAACCGCAGAGCGATTGAAAGCCTTATCAGATGCGGTGCTTTTGATAATCTGGGTGCAAACAGAAAACAGATGACGCTTGTTGTTGACGATATAATCGATGAGCTTGAAAACGAAAGACGCCGCAACGTTGACGGTCAGATTGGATTCGGTGATTTAACATCAAGTTATGACGACTATGAGCGCCCCGGTGTTTCTGTTGCATTCAGTTACCCTGAAGCTGACGAATTTCCTAAAGAAATGCTTCTCAAATTTGAGAAAGACGTTGCGGGTATGTATCTTTCAGGTCACCCGATGGCTGACTATCTGCCGATAGCTCGAAAGCTTCACTGCGCAAATATTAATAATATTTTAAGCGGTGATGTTTATAAAGATAATGAGCGTGTTGTTGTTCTCGGTCTTATAGCTT
>JAZNDY010000223.1:0-4336 GCA_045588295.1 Acutalibacteraceae bacterium | reverse complement strand
ATCATTTGGTTTTGTCTTCCTAAGACCGCTTGGCCTCCGACTTTAACGTCTGCCGCATCGTCATCGCTCTTGATATCCGCAATTCTGCGGTAAATCTGAAGCCTTTGCGGAACGCTTGAAATATAGTCGTCGGGAATGTGCGCATCAATGGGCAAATCAATAACGCAGTCTTTTTCAGGTGTTGCAGGTGCTTCGCCCTTTTCTTCGCTGATAGCCTGCTCAAGGAGCTTGATATACATATCGTAGCCGACGGTTTCCATATGACCGTGCTGATTTGCGCCGAGCACGTTGCCTGCGCCTCTCAACTCAAGGTCACGCATTGCAATGTGAAAGCCTGAGCCGAATTCGGTAAATTCTCTGATAGCGTCAAGCCTGCGCGTTGCAATTTCGGTCAGCTCTTTGCCTCTTGTGAAGGTGAAATATGCGCTCGCTCTGCGTGATGAGCGTCCGACTCTGCCTCTTATCTGATGGAGCTGGGCAAGACCCATACGGTCTGCGTTTTCGATAATCAGTGTGTTGGCGTTTGGCACGTCAACGCCTGTTTCGATGATGGTTGTGCAAACAAGAATATCTATTTCTCCCTCAAGCAGTCTGCGCCAGACTTCGCTCAGCTCATCCTCACTCATTTTGCCGTGAGCAATGCCGATTGAAGCATCGGGCAACATTGCCTTGATTTCCGCCGCCTTGCGTTCAATGGTTTCAACCCTGTTATAGAGGTAATAAACCTGACCGCCTCTGCGCAATTCCTGCTCCATTGCCTGAACAAGAACGGGCAAATCGTGCTCGATAACGTAAGTCTGAACGGGCAATCTGTCCATGGGAGCTTCCTCAATGACCGACATATCTCTGATGCCCGTCATCGCCATATTCAGCGTTCTGGGGATGGGGGTTGCAGTGAGGGTGAGCACGTCAACGGTGGGGTAGAGTGCCTTTAATTTTTCTTTTTGAGCAACGCCGAAACGCTGCTCCTCATCAACAATAATCAAACCTAAATCACGGAAGGCAACGTCTTTGGAGATGAGCCTGTGAGTGCCCACCGCAACGTCAACCGAGCCTCTGCGCAGACCTGCGATGGTTTTGTCGATTTCCTTTTTTGTGCAGAAACGCGAGAGCATACCCGCTTCAATCGGGAAGCCCTCAAAACGCTTGAGAATCGTCTGATAATGCTGGAGCGCAAGAATCGTTGTGGGAACAAGGATTGCGCACTGTTTGCCGTCTGCAATGCACTTGAAAACGGCGCGCAGAGCAACCTCTGTTTTGCCGAAGCCTACCTCGCCGCAGAGCAGTCTGTCCATAGGATACGGCTTTTCCATATCCTTTTTGATTTCGTGGATGCAACGAAGTTGGTCATCGGTTTCAACGTATTCAAATCTGCGCTCAAAATCGCTCTGCATATCAATGTCTTGCGTGAATGCGTGGCCCTGCATTTTGATGCGCTTTGAGTAAAGCTCGATAAGCTCTTTTGCCATATCCTTGACGGCGCTTTTGACCCTTGAACGGGTTTTCTGCCAGTCCTTGCCGCCGAGCTTGCTGAGCTTGAGCGGTTTATCGTCACTCTTGGGGCCGATATATTTTGAAACCTGGTCAAGCTGGGTAACGGGTACGTAGAGGTTATCGCCCTTATCGTATTGAATTTTGATATAATCTTTTTTAATACCTGCGGCATCAAGGCTCTGAATACCCTCAAAAATACCGATACCGTGGGTGGAATGAACAACGTATTCGCCCCTGTGAAGCTCATCAAGGTTATTGAAAGCGTGTTTTGCCGATTTTCTGGTGGCTTTGGGTCTTGCGGAAACAGTTCTGCCTCTGTAGGTTATCAGGGTGAATTTTGCGCCCGGATATTCAAAGCCTGCCGAAAAACTGCCGGGCAGAACGCACACCGTTTTTGGCGGAAATTCTGCAGGCGGAACGGGGCAGTAAAGGGCAGCGATGCCTTCATTTTCAAGATCATCGGCAAGGGTCTGCGCCGCCTTTTCCGTTCCTGCTATAACCGCGCAGGTGTGACCGAGCCGCGAGCGAAGAGATGAAAGGTCATCAATAATTGCCGCAAGCGTACCGTTCCAGGGTGCAACCTGTTTTGCCGTGAAGGTTACAAGGTCTTTAACGGGCGTGTCAAAGCTGCCTCTGGGCAGATTGTCAAGGTAAATTGCACCGTCATCACCGTAAACGGAAACAAGCTCGTGCGGCTGAAGTCCGTAGCGGTCAAGCCCTTTGCAGAGTGTGCCGTCCTGATAAAGACCCTTGATTGTTTCGTTGAGCAAACGGCAGGATGCGGAAAATTTATCCTTAACGGAAAAGCTTTCGCAGACAAACAGCATTGCATCCTTGCAATAATCAAAAATGCTTGCCGCTTCGGGATAAATGAGGGGCATATATTTATCGGCAGACGAAAGCCTGACCCCGTTTTTCAGTTTTTCGATATCCTCATTGAGGTTACGCAGGGCATCGCCTTTGATGCGGTGCTCTTTTACGTGTTTTTCTATGATGGCGCACAGGTCACCGTCGGCAACAAGAATTTCTCTTGCAGGAGTGATTCTGATGCTTTTCAGGTTTTCGCCTCTGCGCTGTGTTTCAAGGTCAAAAAGAGCAATGCCGTCAACGCTGTCGCCCCAGAATTCAACTCTGCAGGGCTCTTTTGAATCGGGCGGATAAAAGTCCAGAATACCGCCGCGCAAGGCAAACTGACCCGGTCCGTCAACCTGCTCGCTGCGGATATATCCGCTTCTCACAAGCTTTTCGCTCAGGTCTGCAATATCGTAATCCTTGCCCGCTTTTATTTCAAAGCTGTTGCGCAACAGGTTTTCGGGCGGCACGGTGAGCTGCATTGCCGCTTCTGCCGAAAAAACAACGGCGTCGTAATCCTCGGCAAGCAGTTTGTCAAGCACGCTGAGCCTTGCGTGCTCATATTCGCGTGAAACGGTTTCCGTTGTGCGGAAAGAGAAATCACGGGCAGGGTAGAGCAAAGCTCTGATGCCGAAGCCCTCAAGGTCGCTTCTCATTCTTGTTGCCTGCGCCTCGTCGGGCATAAGAACAACAGCCCTGCGCATAAGACCCGTGCAGAGCGAAGCAATGACGTGTGCCTTGTGGATGTGCGAAAGCCCCGTTGCGCCCATTGGCAGGCGGTTTTTGCGCACGTCTGTGGCGAGTGTCATAAACTCAGGTATTTGTTTTGCAATTTCGGTGTAACAGTTCATATATTTATACTATACCTTTTCGGATTGATTTCGGAATAAACACCTTGAGGTGCGGGAAGTTTCAGGTTGACAGCGGGATTTTTCTCTGTTAGAATTAACTCAAAGAGGAAAGGCGTGTGCAGTATGAAAAAATTTATCAGCGTTTTACTTGTGTTTGCTATACTTGCAGGCTTATGCGGCATTTCCGTTACAGCGCAGGAAGAAGATTATTCTGCTTATCCCGAGAGCAGACATGACTATGAAAACGACAGCTGGGAAGAGTGGGAATACGTTCATCCTACGGAAGCAGAAGGTCTTTTTATAACATTTTCTGCAGAGACCTGCTTTGAACCCGAATACGTTGACGATGAAACAGGCGAATACAAAGGCGGTGACTATATCGACCTGTATGCCGTTAACGGAGATGACAAAGAGTGGCTCGGATTTTTCAGCGGCGATGAACTTGCTTCAAAAACGTTGTATATTCCTGCTTCAGGATTTTCGATAACATTGTACACGGATGATTCCGTTACTGAATACGGTTTTAAAATTGAAAGAGTCGATACGGTTGCGCCCGAAAACGTTAACGTTGTATGTTATAATTTTGAATCCAACGAAACCGGAATTGAGAAGTATTATGAGTGCTTCAACAAAGGTGAACCGGCGGTTATTGCGGACAGTTTGCCAAGTGAATTGCTCAGGCTGGGAAGCTTCCGTAACGGTTGCGAATTCCGTTGCGGCTGGGCAACGGAGCCCGAAGGAGAGCTCGTTTATGATGACGGCATGGAAGTCATGCTGAACGAATCTTATTCGAATCTTTATGCAGCGTGGTTGCCTCTTTTAATCAGGGCAGACGAGGTTTTCAGTTTCAGCAACTTTGACAAGGATTTTAACCTTGCTCCTCCCGACCCCAACGTTCTGTTTCCGAAAATTTATCATTATATGACTCCCAAAGACCACGCTATGCTTCTGCGTAATGCACGCAGACTTGGTCTGCCCGGATGGATAACCTACAAATCGCTTGAAGAGTATCCGCAAAAACTTTTTGGAGGTGCGTGTTTCGGACTGGCTTGCACTGCTTTTCTTCAGCATCACGGTGTGATTGATTTGCTCAGCCTTCAGGAGGGAGCCCAAACGCTTGCCGACCTTGATAACAGTCC
>JAZNDY010000222.1:0-2104 GCA_045588295.1 Acutalibacteraceae bacterium | reverse complement strand
ACAGCCGTCGGTTATAAGGTCGGCTATGGTATTGTCCGATTCGTTCATAACAAGCTTCATATTGGTTTTCATCCAGGACATACCCTTGGCTATGGGGTTGGGGTCTTTGCCCTCGTCTTTATATTTATCCAACTGTTCTTGCAATTCCTTGTCCAATTCATCGTGCTGAGCCTTGCATTCCTCAAGGCATTTTTTAAGCTCTTCATCCTTTACATACTCTAATACCTCGTCAATGGCAGAAACACCCATTTTAATGCCTGCATCACATTCACGAAGCAGTTTTATTGTATCTTGTTCTATCATTGTTGTTCCCTCCTGCAAATAGTATCGACAGGAAAAAGAAAATTATTTTGTTTTTTAATAAATTGGGGTTTATCGCTTACGCGATTAAATAATAAATAAGAAAGAATAAAGAATAAAATTGGTGTCGGCTTTGCCGACTGATATATATATTCGTGCCACAGGCACACATTTTTTCTTATTTTTTATTTCTTCTTTATTATTTATTCTTTTGGGCGTAAGCCCGATAAACTATAATTTGAACAATCATTCCGTCGCGCAGCGACACCTCAACTCATAACCCATAACTTGCCCAAAGGCAATCATAACTAAAAACGCACCCTATATAAGACACTTCGTAAAGAAGTGCTCTCTCATTTTGTTTTCATATAAATAATGACACTTATCTTTCGAAAGTGTCATAGTGGCTACACATTTTAAAATTCACCCATCTCAAAACAAGAATAATAAGTGATATTGTGAGACAGGTCTCACAGTGATATTTTTGCCCTTCGGCAAAAGTGATATTAAAACCAAAAGGTTTTAGTGATATTTTATTCGCACTTAAACTGCCGAAGGCAATATCACTTGGACATAGTTCAAATATAACTGCGAAGCAATATCACTCGCCGTAAGGCGAATAAAACTGAGGCACCTTCCTTACGGAGGGTGCCCCGAGGGGTGCTCTTTTTTTACTGTGCAAGCATATTGATTGCCGTGGTCAGCTGGTCATCCTGCGCTACGGTGAGCAGGGCAACGTTAACGTCGTCACCTGCCGCAAGGGTTACCGTAACAGACGGCTCAATTCCCTTGCCGTCATAAACAGCCTCCGCGCCGTTTTTAGGCTCAACAAGTGCAACCGTGAGCAGGATTGCTCCGCCGCTTTCAAGCGTAAACACTTCCTGCATTGTGCCCACACCTGCCGTTTTTGTGCCAACAATAATTGCCTGGCTGATATCTCTCAGATCGCAGGCAAAAAGCTCTGCCGCGCCCGAAGTGCCGCCGTTGACAAGCACAGCCATCGGCTTGTTGACGCTGTTGCTTTCTGCGGTGTAAATTTTATCTCTGTAAACCTCACCGTTTTTATCCTTTGCAACGGCTATGTTGCCCGAAATTGCAGGCACAATAACGTCAATTGTTTTTGCGGCATAGCCGATTGTGCCTTCGCTTGTGTTGCGCACGTCAAAAACAAAGCTTTCAGCGCCCGCCTGGCTGAGCTTATCAATCTCCGCCTTGAATTCCGTTGCGGTGTTTTTATAAAAGCCGCTTATTCTGATATATCCAACGTCGCCCTCAAGCCTGCCGATAACGCTCGGCACAGCAAAGCCGAGAAGCGGCTCAACCGTTTTTGTTTCGCTGTCACGCTCAAATTCAACCGCAACCGACGTGAGCATATCGCCGTAAAGGCTCTGCGAAAGCTTTGCGTGGTTGTTGCGTGTAACGGTAACGTTGCCGACAGCCGTTATAACGTCACCTGCTTTAAGACCTGCGCTTTCTGCAGGCGAGCCTTCATAAACGTGAGTTATAACAAAACGGTTGCTCTGGTAATCAAACGCCGTTTCAACGCCGATACCCGTCACGCCGCCCTCAAGGCGCATTGTGTATTCGTTATACTCCTCCGTGGTCATATAGCGGCTGGCAGGGTCACCAAGACCGTTGATATAACCCTCTGAAAGCGCCGCGCTGAGCAGGTTGCTGTCATCAACGGAGCCATAGAAGTTGTTTGAAATAATCTGGTTGATTTCGTCAACCGAAGCATACATCTGCGAGCGTTGCGAAATGCTGCCGATTATCTTGTTATAAATGTTTTTGGACACAACCATTG
>JAZNDY010000221.1:0-9917 GCA_045588295.1 Acutalibacteraceae bacterium | reverse complement strand
CTGCTTCTGATTTCTTTGATTATCATACGGGCAATCATTTCTTCACGCTCTCTGAGAACAAGAGAATCAATAAACTCAATCTCTTCATTTATTGATTTTTTTACAAAATCATTGATGTTTATGCCGCCAACCGTAACGCACAAAGATTCCTTGCGAAGCCTTGCGCCGCCGCATTCGGGGCACTCATCGTTTATCATATAGCTTTCAATTTCGTTGCGCGAATACTCGCTTGTTGTTTCTTTATAACGCCTTTCAAGGTTGTTTATAACGCCCTCAAAATCAGTCATATATGAGCCTGAGCCGTATTCGCTTTTACGCTCAAGTTTTATTTTTTTACCGTTTGTGCCATAAAAAACAACCTTTTTGGCTTTATCAGAAAGCTCGTCAAACGGTGTGTCAAGCGAAAAGCCGTAAGCGTTGGCTATGCCTTCAAAATACATTCTGGAAATTGCGCCGCCGTCTGCCGCGCCCCAACCGCTTGCTTTGATTGCCCCCTGATTGATTGAAAGGCTGCCGTCAGGCACGATAAGCTTGGGATCAATATGCATAAACACGCCCAGACCCAGACAGTGCGGGCAGGCACCGAAAGGATTGTTGAACGAAAACGAGCGAGGCTCAAGCTCTTCAATGCTCACACCGTGCTCAGGGCAAGCATAGTTAAGCGAATAAAGAAGCTCCTCACCGCCGATGACGTCAACCATCAGCAGACCATCTGTGAGGTTGGTTGCGGTTTCAATTGAATCGGCAAGTCTTGAGCGGATACCGTCTTTGATAACAAGGCGGTCAACAATAACTTCTATATTGTGTTTGACGTTTTTATCAAGCTTTATATCTTCTGAAAGGTCATAGGTTATTGAATCTATTCTGACCCTTGCAAAGCCGTCCTTGCGGATGCTCTCAAGCTCTTTTACATATTCACCCTTTTTGCCCCTTGCGATGGGTGCCATAATCTGAATTCTTGTGCCCTCTTCAAGAGCAAGCACCTGTTTGGTTATATCATCAACCGTCTGCCTAGCAATCTCTCTGCCGCATTCAGGGCAGTGGGGAATGCCGATTCTGGCATAAAGCAGACGCAGATAGTCATAAATCTCCGTAACCGTGCCGACGGTTGAACGGGGGTTTTTTGACGTTGTTTTCTGGTCAATTGAAATTGCGGGCGAAAGACCCTCAATGCTTTCAACCGCAGGCTTTTCCATCTGACCGAGGAATTGCCTTGCGTATGACGAAAGAGACTCAACATATCTGCGCTGACCTTCCGCATATATTGTGTCAAAGGCAAGCGAAGATTTGCCGCTGCCCGAAAGACCCGTAAAAACAACCAGCTTGTCTCTGGGTATGGTTATATCAACGTTTTTGAGGTTATGCTCTCTTGCACCTTTGACAGTAAGGTTTTTTATTGCCATTTTATTTACCTCTTCTGAGTTTTTCAATTCTGTCGCGCAGGTATGCGGCGTGTTCAAATTCAAGTATCTTTGCCGCCGCCTTCATTTCTGCCGTAAGTTTAAGAATCATCTGCTCTCTTTCTGCTTTACTCATCTTGGAAACGGATTTTTCGTCATCCGATTTTGCAGAGATTTCTATAATTTCTCTTACGTCTTTAACTATTGTTTTGGGTGTTATACCGTGCGCTTCGTTATATTTCATCTGCTTTTCACGGCGTCTGTTTGTTTCGGTTATAGCTCTTTCCATTGACGGAGTTACCGAGTCGGCATACATTATAACCGTGCCTTCTGCGTTTCTTGCAGCTCTGCCGATTGTCTGAATAAGCGAGGTTTCAGAGCGCAAAAAGCCCTCTTTGTCTGCATCAAGAATTGCCACAAGCGACACTTCGGGGATATCAAGACCCTCACGAAGCAGATTGATACCGATAAGCACGTCAAAATCACCCAGGCGCAGACCGCGGATGATTTCCATACGCTCAATGGTATCAATATCGTGGTGCATATAGCGCACCTTTATATCAAGATTTTCAAGGTAATCAGTCAAATCCTCCGCCATACGCTTGGTGAGGGTTGTAACAAGCACCCTTTCGCCTTTCGCTGTGCGGATATTGATTTCAGAAACAAGGTCATCAATCTGACCCTCAACGGGTCTGACGGAAATCTCAGGGTCAAGAAGACCCGTGGGTCTGATAACCTGCTCGGCAACCTGTGCGCTTTTTGTTTTTTCAAGCTCACCCGGTGTTGCGCTGACAAAGATTTTCTGACCCGTTCTTTCATAGAATTCATCAAACGTGAGCGGTCTGTTATCATAGGCAGACGGCAGACGGAAGCCAAACTCAATCAGGCTGTCCTTGCGTGCTTTGTCACCGCCGTACATTGCTCTGACCTGAGGCAACGTAACGTGTGATTCATCAACAAACAAAAGAAAATCATCGGGGAAATAATTGAGAAGTGTGAATGGCGCACTGCCGGGCTCTCTGCCTGACATAACGCGCGAATAGTTTTCAATACCCTTGCAGAAGCCTGTTTCACGAAGCATTTCAATATCGTATTCCGTGCGTTGCCTGATACGTTGAGCTTCAAGAAGCTTGCCTGCCTTTTCAAACTCTGCAACTCTGTCAAGCATCTCGCCATAGATAAGGCTGATTGATTTTTCCATTTTATCAGCTGAAATAACGTAATGCGAAGCGGGATAAATCGCCACGTGAGAAACAACGCTTTTAACCTGACCCGTGAGGGCGTTAATCTCACTGATTCTGTCAATTTCATCGCCGAAAAACTCTATTCTGTAAGCATTTTCGTTTGAATAAACGGGAAAAATTTCAACAACGTCTCCCCTGACCCTGAATTTGTTACGGCTGAAATTAATATCGTTGCGCTCATACTGAATTGAAACAAGCTTTTCGATAAGCTCGTCACGGCTTTTTTCCATACCCGTGCGCAAAGAAATAACCATGCTGCGGTAATCAATAGGGTCACCCAGAGTGTAAATGCATGAAACGCTGGCAACTATAATAACGTCACGGCGCTCAGACAGAGCAGACGTTGCGGAGTGACGCAGTTTATCAATCTCATCGTTAACAGCGGAGTCTTTTTCAATATAGGTATCGGTTGTGGGGATATATGCCTCAGGCTGATAATAGTCATAATAACTGACAAAATATTCCACCGCATTTTCAGGAAAGAATTCACGGAATTCGCTGCAAAGCTGGGCGGCAAGGGTTTTGTTATGAGCCAAAACAAGTGTGGGTCTGTTGGCTTGCGCAATTACGTTTGCCATTGTGAAGGTTTTGCCCGAGCCTGTTACGCCAAGCAAAGTCTGCTCCGCATAGCCCTTATCAAGGCCGTCAACCAACTGTGATATAGCCTGCGGCTGGTCACCCGTCGGCTGATAAGGCGCAACCAATTTAAACTTATCCAAAGCAAAACCTCCTTTGATAAACAAATGTTCAGTTTAATTATATTACATTATATTTTAAATGTAAACAGGTAGATTGAAAAAATTCATATTATTTCACCACATCAACATATTACATAAATGAAACACTTTGTAACCCTTTATTTGTTGACATTTTTTACAAAAGATGATATTATATCCAGAGGTGTAAAAACCTGAAATTAGTCATTATACTGCTTTGTTATGAATGGAGTGTGTTTGATGAAAGGTATTATTCTGGCCGGCGGCTCGGGCACAAGGCTTTATCCGCTGACTATGGTTACAAGTAAGCAGCTTCTGCCTGTTTACGATAAGCCTATGATTTATTATCCCCTCTCAACTCTTATGCTTGCAGGAATCCGCGAGATTCTTATTATATCAACACCCACCGATACACCAAAATTCAAAGAGCTTCTGGGCAACGGCAGACAGTTTGGCTTAAGCCTTTCTTACGCTGTGCAGGAAAAACCCGAAGGTCTTGCCCAGGCATTCATCATCGGCGAAGAATTCATCGGCGACGATGACGTTGCAATGGTGCTTGGTGACAATATTTTTTATGGCGGCGGTCTTGGACATATGCTCCGCCAGGCTTCAAAGAATAAAGGCAGAGCAACCATCTTTGGCTATTACGTTGATAATCCGCAGAGCTTCGGCGTTGTTGAATTCAACGAAAACGGCGTGCCTGTTTCAATTGAAGAAAAGCCTGAAGTGCCCAAATCAAACTATGCCGTAACAGGTCTGTATTTCTATGATAACCGAGTTGTTGAATATGCAAAATCGCTCAAGCCTTCAAAGCGAGGCGAGCTTGAGATAACGGATATCAATAAGATTTATCTGCAAAACGGTGACCTTGATATCAGGCTGATGGGCAGAGGCTTTGCCTGGCTTGACACAGGTACTGTTGATAACCTGATGAACGCCGCAAACTTTGTTCACACGGTTGAAACGCTTCAGGGCATTAAGATTTCTGCACCCGAAGAGATTGCATACAATATGCGCTGGATAAGCCGCGAGGCTCTGCTGCGTTCAGCAGAAAAATACGGCAAATCATCCTACGGCCAGCATTTACGCGCAGTTGCAGAGGGCAAAATTCTTTATTCTGCTGACAGACCGGGTGAAAGACCCTGCTGGGGCACAGAGGTGAACAGCTTAAATGAAACTTGAACAAACCGCCATTAACGGCGTATTCATTATTGAGCCTGTTGTTTTTGGCGACAACAGAGGCTGGTTTTGCGAAACATATTCAAAAAAAGCTTTTGAAGAAATGGGCATATTTGCCGATTTCGTTCAGGATAACCGCTCCTTTTCTGCAAAGAAAGGCACGCTCAGAGGTCTGCACTGCCAGACTGACCCAAAGGCGCAGGCGAAGCTTGTTTCATGCACAAAGGGCAAAATTATTGACGTTGCCGTTGATATAAGAGAAGGTTCGCCCACATATAAAAAATGGGTTGCGGTTGAGCTTTCTGAAGAAAACAAAAAAATGCTGTTTATCCCCAAAGGCTGTCTGCACGGCTTTGTTACAATATCAGATAACGTTGAGCTTTCATACAAGGTTGACGATTTATATTCGCCCGAAAATGACAGAAGCGTTTGCTGGTGCGACCCCGATTTGGGCGTTGAATGGGGAATTGAGGAGCCTATCCTCTCTGCAAAAGACAGCTCTGCTCCCCTTTTAAAAGACAGCGACGTTAAATTTAAATTTTAATTTTTAACAAATCAAACCAAGCATAACAGGTTTTATTCTGTCCATACTAACTGTGAAAAGCAAAGTAAGGAGATGAAACCATGCTTGATAAAATTTCGCTTGCCCTCGTTATTGTGGGTGCGCTCAACTGGGGCAGCATCGGTCTTTTTCAGTTTGACCTTGTTGCCTGGATTTTCGGCGGTCAGGGAGCAATTCTCAGCAGAATTGTTTACACACTTGTTGCTCTTGCCGGTATCTGGTGCATTTCTCTGCTCTTCAGAGATACCGAAGCTGCCGTTGTTCACACCGATGATGAGTTCAAAGGTTAAAAAAACAAAAATCCGCTCTGATTCACAGGGCGGATAATTTTTTTGCAAAATAAAAAGACTTGTCTGATTTCTCAAACAAGTCCTTAATTGTTTTTTGTTCTTCACTTTGTGAAGCAGTCAGTTAATTATTCTTCAACTGCGTAAACGCTAACCTTCTTGCGGTCTTTGCCCATACGCTCGAACTTAACTGTGCCGTCGATGAGAGCGAAGAGAGTATCGTCTGAACCCTTACCAACGTTGTTGCCGGGATGGATGTGTGTGCCTCTCTGTCTTACAAGGATGTTACCTGCAAGAACAAACTGGCCGTCAGCTCTCTTTGCGCCGAGTCTCTTTGATTCGGAATCACGGCCGTTACGGGTTGAACCCATACCTTTTTTATGAGCGAAAAGCTGTACATTTATCTTAAGCATTCTTTACACCTCCGTAAATTACTTTAATGTTGTGTGGATATTGCTTTGAAAGCTCGGTTAAATGAAGCTCAAGGCCGCGGAGAATTGCTTCTGTTTTATCGTTTGTTTCGCTCAGATGGAAAAACATTGAGCCGCTTTCAGCCTCTGCTTTTGCAGAAACCTCAAGAATTTCGGTGATTGTGTTTGCCGCCATTAAAGCTGCAGACGAAACCGCCGCACAAACGATATCCTGACCTTCGGGAGCGAACATTGAATGACCGCTGATTTCAAAGCCGTGGAGTCGGTTGTTACCGATTAAGAATTTGACCCTTGTCATAGGGTATCAAATTATGCGTTGATGGCAGAAATTTCAACCTTTGTGTAAGGCTGTCTGTGACCCATCTTGCGCTTGGAGTTCTTCTTGGGCTTGTAAGTCATAACAGTGATTTTCTTGCCCTTGCCGTTCTTAACTACCTTGGCAGCTACGGTTGCGCCTTCAACATAGGGAGCACCAACCTTGATGCCGTCATCGGTTCCAACTGCGATAACCTTATCAAAGGTGTATTCGCTTGCTTCTTCTGCGCCAAGCTTTTCGATGAAGATAACATCGCCAGCTTCAACCTTGTACTGCTTGCCGCCTGTTTCGATAATTGCGTACATTCGGAATATCAATCCTTTTCTTATAGACTCGCTATTCTTGTAACACTTATAACTGGGTTACCTGAGGCACAGAAAACCTGTTTTTGGGCACAGCTACGCCCGCCCCGAATATGCGGCATATAGGATTATAGCATAACATTCAACCCTTGTCAAATATTTTTTTGACTTTTTGAAAATATTTTTTTGCATAACCCTATTATATTTAACATTATATATTATTCTGCTCCTTGCAAGCCGTAAGTGTGTTTTGCATAAGCATTGCAATTGTCATCGGGCCAACGCCGCCGGGCACGGGAGTTATCATTGAAGCCTTGTCCTTGACAGCTTCAAAATCAACGTCACCGCAGAGCTTGCCGTTTTCAAGCCTGTTGATGCCGACGTCGAGCACGATTGCGCCCTCGCCCACCATATCTGCCGTAACAAAATTGGGAACGCCGACTGCTGCAACAAGGATATCTGCCTGCTTTGTGATTGAAGGCAAATCAACCGTTCTTGAGTGGCAGATTGTGACAGTTGCGCTTTTTGCAAGCATAAGCATTGCCATGGGTTTGCCTACGATATCGCTCCTGCCGATGATAACGCAGTGCTTGCCTGCAGGGTCAACGCCTTCATATTCAAGCATTTTAACCATACCCATAGGTGTGCAGGGCATAAGCTTGCCCATACCTGTTGAGAGCAGACCGACGTTTTCGGGGTGGAAGCAGTCAACGTCTTTTATGGGAAGAATTCTTTTAAGCACTTCGTCTTTATTGATATGTTTGGGCACGGGAAGCTGGCAGAGAATTCCGCTCACTGTTGCATCTGCATTGAGTTTATCAATCAGCGCAAGAAGCTCTTCGGTTGTTGTTTCTTCAGGCATAGCAAACTCAAGCGAGCGCATACCTACCCTTTCGCAAGCCATCTTTTTGTTGTTAACGTAAACTCTTGATGCAGGGTCACTGCCGACGATGATAACCGCAAGCGCAGGCTCAACGCCTTTTTCTTTGAGCTGTGCAACCTCAGCCGCAATTTTATCAAGGTTATATTCTCTTATAGCCTTGCCGTCAATAAGCTTTGCCATATTTATACCTCTTTTTCTGCAGGAGCATCAGTTGCTTCTGCCTTTTCTGTTTCAGCGGTTTCTGTTTTTGCGTTTAACTTGATTTTTTTACCTTTTGTTGCCTTTGATTCGTCTTTAACAAAATAATCAATGCCCTCAATAGGCTTGGGGTGTTTTATATTTTTCACCAGCAGCACAACAAGAAGCACGGCGCACACGGCAACGATTGCCGCTGAAAGTGCCTGTGAAGTTCTGATATTTGTGCCTGCAATATAAAGGCTGTCTGTGCGCAGACCCTCAACTATCATACGCTCAAGACCGTACCAGATGCCGTAGCAAAGGAAGGTCTGACCGCTGAATTTGCGGAATTTGCGTGTAATAATATAAAGCACGCCAACGCCGAGCAAACACCAGATTGATTCATAAAGAAAAGTCGGGTGAACGAATTTATCGGGATCAACGGAGAAGCCGTTAGCTGCAAATTCAGCCTGATTAGCGACAATATAATCGTGAACCTTGGGGCTCCACATACCCCAGGGCATATCGGTGTTAACACCGAATGCTTCCTGATTGGTGAAGTTGCCCCATCTGCCGATGCCCTGACCTATCAGAAGGCTCATACTTGCAATATCAAGCAGATTCCAGAAGTTGAGCTTGCGAACCTTGCACACAATAAAAGCCGCCGCAATGCCGCCGATTATGCCGCCGTAAATCGCAAGACCGCCGTTCCAGATTTTAATTATATCGCCGGGGTTTGCCGAATAATAATCCCATTTTGAAAAAACATAATAAAGCCTTGCGCCGATAATTGCGGCAACCGTGCCGTAAATAAGAACATCCACCATCTTATCAAGGCTCATCTTCCATTTATATGCCATTCTGCCGCCGAAAAGAGCGGCAAGAGTGAAGCCGAAAGCAATGATTGCACCGTAAAACTGAATTGTTATATCGTTGCCGAAAAAGTTAAATTCAGCAAGAACGCTCGGAATTTCAAAGGTTTTTTCAAGCCCTTTGAATGATACTGTTGTAAAATCAGACATAATTGGCCTCCTCACTCAACCGGACTGATAACAGACAGAGCCGAATATTCGTTTTTGATTTTTGCAAGCCTTGCCTGAGCTTTTTCAAGCGTAACCGCCTTGCAGGCTTCAATTTCAGCAAAAGGCTCATAGCCGTTAAAATAAAGGTTCATAAGCATATTTGCCGTGTCGTCAATATCGTTATAGCTCATAACCATTCTGCCGTATAACTTGCGTTTTGCTCTTTCAAAAGCCGCCGCATCAATGCCTTCTGCGTTAAGCCTTGCAAGCTCTTCCTTGATTATTGCCGCAGCTGCTTCAGGGTCTTTGCTTGTGCTGCCGAACATTATGCACGAAAAACCGAAGCCGCTGAAAAGCTCGGAGCCGAAGCTCATATCAACAAGCTCTGCATCAAGCAATTTTTTGAAAAGCGGCGATGATTTGCCTGAAACAGCTTCAAGCATAATCTGCGATGCAAGCTCATCCTCAAGCGAAATAAGGGGCTGTGCAAGGTCTTCTTTGAAGCCGAGCATAAACTGCTTCTGCGCAACTGAAAGCTTTTGTTCAATATAAGCCTGAACGGGAACGGGGTTTTCTTTTTCAAACCTGCGTTCGCATTCTGCGCCCTCGGTCTTTTTGATATTGTTTTCAACAATTTCAGCAACCTTTTCGGGGGTGATATCGCCAACAACGCTGAGCACCATATTGCCGGGGTTATAGAAATTTTCATAAAGCCTGTAAAGCAAATCAGCATCAATCTGAGCAATTGAATCCTGCGTGCCTGCAATATCTATGCGCACAGGATGGTTGCTGTAAAGCGCTTTAAGGAGGTTAAACATAACCTGCCAATCAGGCAGATCCTGATACATACGGATTTCCTGGCCGATAATGCCCTGCTCTTTTTCAACCGTCTGCTGTGTGAAATAAGGATTCTGAACAAAATCAAGCAGAATCTCAAGCGATTCTTCAACCTGTTCCGAACCTTTGAAAAGATAAGCGGTTTTTTCAAAGCTTGTGTAGGCGTTTGCGCTCGCACCCGTTTTGGCAAAACGCTCAAACGCATTCAGGTCTTCGCTCTCAAAAAGCTTGTGCTCAAGAAAATGAGCCGTGCCCTCGGGAATTGTTTCAAACTCACCCGTTGCGTTTTTGACAGCGGTATCGATTGAACCGTATTTAACACCGAACACCGCATAGGTTGAGGCATAGCCCTCTTTAGGCAAAACCCTGATTTCAAGACCCGATGAATGCTTGCCGCAATAAACGGTTTCGCCGAGCTTATTATCTGTGAATTTCTTAAACTTCATTTTCTTCTGCCTCCTCCTGAGCCGAAAGCATAAAGACGGTATCAACGGAAAGCTTCTTTGCCGCCGCGCACACGTCATCCATTGTTACCTGCTCGATGCCGGCAAGTCGGATCGT
>JAZNDY010000220.1:0-4929 GCA_045588295.1 Acutalibacteraceae bacterium | reverse complement strand
ACGACATGGCTACGATCCGACTTTGTTTGAACGCATTATCTTCTTATTTGCAGATTTTCTGACCGCCGCAAGAGCGGAGGCTTCACCTTTTGTTATAAGAATACTGCCTGATGAAGCAAGGAACTCAACAATATGGTCACCGCAGGCAACAAGATTTTTTTGCGAGTTGACAATGCATTTGAAGCTGAAGAACGGAGAAAGCGAAACGATTTCATCACCAAATTTAAGCCTGAAAGCGATCGAAGTAACGTCTTTAAGGTCGATGCTGAAATCAAAGCCGCCGAATCTGTTGGTTTCGCACTTGCTTATATGATAGCTGTAGGTGGTTTTGTTCATCGGTATCTCGTGCAGCTTGTTTTCTATATCGAGATAGTAAAGTGTAAGATCTTTATAATCAACAATACCGTTTCTTACATAGCCGATGATATAGCACTTATTGTCTCTGATAGTGATATTGTTGAGAAAAACTGCAAAAGTCTGTGAAAACATCAGGCGGCCTTCACAGTAAGCACTCATACGCGAATTGTTGAACGCCAAATCAAACTTCTGCTGCTTCAGATGAACAAAATATTCGATATGATAGGGATTGATATAAAGAGAGTTTGAAATAATATCAAGATCAATTTCAGAAAGAATATCTTCAATTATCCGCATCTGTGCTTTCTCTGTTTCATCATCAATGTGTGAAACAAGCATATCTGCCGACAGTCGCCAACTGAGGTTATAAATTATCATTGATTGCGCTGTGGGGTGAGCCTTGCCGTTTTCATCTCTTTTGGCATCAAGAACCTTGCGCATAAAGCTGATATATTCATCAAAGCAATAATAGGGGTTGTTATGGACGGAGCTTGCGGAATCCGAATGTCTGTAATAGACGTAAACCGCATCTTTAACAAAGCCGATTTTTTCTTTTCTGAGAAGCCAAGAGAAAATGAACCACTGGTCTTCACCGAGAGTGAGGGATTCATCAAAATAAATTCTTTCTTTTTCAGAAACGTTCTTAACGCAAACATTCATTGTTGTCTGCAAAAGATTATAATTGCAGTGGATATCATAAACGCCTGTGTGGTCAAGAATATCAAAGCGTTTATGCGATGAAACCCTGCCGTTTTCGTTAAGGTACTGAATAGTATATGTTACAAGATCAACTTCGTCTTGATGAGCCTCAAAAAAATCATAAACATCCTGAAGAGTGTTGACTGAAATTGAATCGTCAGAATCAAGGAAAAGGATATATTTGCCCTGTGCAAGCTCAAGACCTTTGTTACGCGCAGTGGAAACACCGCCGTTTTCTTTTTCAAAATAGACGATGCTGTCACTGTATTTATCTGCATACTTCCTGCATATCTCGCCCGAAGCATCTTCAGAACCGTCATTAATAAAAACTATCTGAAAATCTTTCAGCGGCATAGTCTGCTTAAGAAGACTCTTAACACATTTTTTTATATAAGCCTCACAATTATAAACAGGGATAATTACTGACATCTTGTACTTATAAGTTATATCCGACATTTGTATTTATCCTTTCATCAGCAAATGAAAAATCAAAGTATCTGTCAGCAGAACAATCAATCCGTTCTGCCAAAATCATGTGTTATCTTATCCAAAATATCCTTATCAGCCGGGCAGAATTCATATTGGGGAATTTCACATGGAAGAATAAAACGGATATCATTATGCTCAAGCATTTGCGGTTCCTCATCGTTCAGCGACGCGTTAAACAGCGTAAGATGGATTGTTATATCGGGATAAACATGGTCAACCTCAGCATAAACACTGCCAACGTTTACAGTGACGCCGATTTCTTCGCGGCATTCTCTGATAAGCGCCTGCTCAAGAGTTTCACCGCTTTCAACCTTGCCGCCCACAAATTCCCATTGAAAAGCTCTTGTTTTGCTTGCCGGACGCTGACAGATCATAAACCTGTTTTGCTTCCACACAAGAGCCGCAACAACCTGAACCATAATGTTAACCGCCTTCACATAAATTTGCAAACAAACTTATACAAATATTACTTTATAACATTTTTTACAAATTGTCAATGTAATTTAATTTAATTTATTTAAACAGAATTTAATCAAAATTCGAAACAGTCTTTTAGTTCTTTTGGTGACATATAATTTGTGTAATATTGACATATTTAATCAAACTTATCAAACATAGTTGTTGCAATATACGATTTTATAAAACTCCATTTTTATAGCCGTTATTTTTATTGACTTTGCGGCTTTCTTTATATATAATATTATGAAAACATTAATATGCAGTAATGTTTCTCTGCCGGGCAGGCAGAATCAAAACACAATGTTCGTTCAATCACGCCGCACGCTGCGGCAAAAAGGAGAGATTTCGTATGAAAAAAATCATCATCGCAGACGCAACACTCAGAGCGTTTGCACGCAGAGGCGATGTTGCACTCAGCTTCAAAGAAAAGCTTGAAATTGCAAAGTTGCTTGACAAGTTGCAGGTCAACGTTATTGAAGCCGCACCCGTGGCTGATGAAAAAATTGACACACTTGTTTTGCGCACAATCAGCCCTCTCCTAAAGAACAGCATTCTATCCTGCCCCGTAGGTTTTTCCGTTGAAGAAGCTGACAGAGCAATGCGCTCAATCACAGGCACAAAAAAGCCCCGTCTTCTTGTTGCCCTCCCCGTTTCAGTAGTACAGATGGAATATATCTGCCACAAGAAACCCGCTCAGATGATTGAGCTTATCAAAACGTTAACGGCTCATTGCGCTTCACTCTGCAATGACGTTGAATTTGCAGCAGTTGATGCCACAAGAGCTGAAAAAGAATATCTTTTTGAAGCAGTTAAGGTTGCAATTAAAAACGGCGCAAAAACAGTTACTCTGTGCGACACAGCCGGTGCGCTTTTACCCACCGAATTTGCTCAACTTATTAAAGAGCTTTATGCTGCGGTTCCCGAAGCTGCAAACATCACACTCGGTGTTGAATGCAGCGACGAGCTTGATATGGCAAACGCCTGTATTTTCAGCTGTATTGCAGAAGGCGCACTCGAAATTAAAACAGCCATCGGTTGCAACACGCTGCCTAACCTTGAAATGGTTATGAAAGCACTTCAGGTCAAGGGTCACACTCTCGGCACAAGCTATGACGTTAATTCAATGGCAATCAACCACTCGGCAAATCAGATTCTTCGCCTTATCAATTCCAAGCCTGCAGGCGATGATAATAAATTCGACTACGGTGTCGGTTCAAATGCAAGCAACGTTTTGCTTGACGACACAGCAGATATAGCTAAAGTCAGCAAAGCCATTGTTTCGCTCGGCTATGAATTGACCGAAGATGACACAGCCAAGGTTTTTGACGCATTCAAAGAAATTGCAGGCAAAAAACAGGTTGGCACAAAAGAGCTTGATGCAATCATCGCAACGGTTGCAAATCAGGTTCCTCCCACATACAGACTTCAGAGCTACGTTATCAACAGCGGTAACGTTATCGCTTCAACAGCAAATATTGTTCTCGAAAAAGGCAACAGAACACTCAAGGCTGTTTGTATGGGTGACGGTCCGATTGACGCTGCTTTCCTCACAATCGAGCAAATAATCGGCCACCACTATGAGCTTGACGATTTTCAGATTCAGTCGGTAACAGAGGGTCGCGAAGCTATGGGTGAAGCTGTTGTTAAACTCCGTTCAAACGGCAAGCTTTATTCGGGCAAAGGCATCAGCACCGATATCATCAGTTCAAGTATTACAGCATATATTAACGCACTTAACAAAATTGTTTATGAGGAGAACGAAATATGAAACTGTCATTTTCAACAAACGGATGGCAGGAGCTTTCGTGGTCTGACTTTGTAAACACAGCTAACGAACTCGGCTTCAACGGCATTGAGATTCATAACATAACAGATAACAGATTCACGGGCTCAGATGCACCGTTTAACAAATCAAATTCAGCAGCAACACTTCACAAGCTGCTTGAAAACTCGCTTTCAATCCCCTGCATTGATACTTTCTGCAATGTTGCAGACAGCAAATGTGCGGATGAAAGCTATGAAGAAATTGCAACCGCAATCGAGATTGCGGCAAGGGTCAGATGCCCTTACGTCAGAATTCACGCTTACACTTTGGGCGAGGACAGGCAGACGGAAGATTCTTACGTAACCTCACTTATCGGCAGACTCATCGGCAAAGCTGAGCAGGATAACGTTGCTCTTCTTGTTGAAACAGTCGGTCTTTATGCAGACACCAAAAGACTGCGTGACCTTCTCAATATCTTTGCCTGCGACAATCTTGCCGCCCTCTGGGATATCAACCATCCCTACAGATTCTTTGAAGAAGACCCCGACACAACAATCACAAACCTTGGCGCATATATCAAACACGTTCACGTCAAGGATTCGGTTCTTGAAAACGGCGAAGTCAAATATCGCCTCATCGGCGAGGGTGACCTGCCCATCGGCACAATGCTCCGTGCCCTTGATTCGGTTAACTATGACGGCTATCTTTCATATGAATGCCAGCCTGAAACAATGGAAGATTTCGGTATTGCCGAAATCACATTCCCCCATTTCGTAAACGCAATCAGCGTTTACGATAACAAAAAGAAGTCAGAAGAGCTTCTTTATTCCAACAGAGCAGGCACAGGCAAATACGTTTGGGAAAAATTTTCACTTATCAACAAGACCTTCTCCGAAGTGCTTGATACAATGTGCGAAAAGTTTCCCGACCAGATTGCTTATAAATATACCACGCTTGATTACACAAGAACCTATTCACAGTTCAGAGATGATGTTGACACCTTTGCGCGTTCTTTAATTTCTATGGGCGTAAAGGCGGGTAGTCACGTAGCAGTGTGGGCTTCTAATGTACCGCAGTGGTATATTGCTTTCTGGGCTACCGTTAAAATCGGCGCGGTTTTGGTTACTGTTAATACCGCATATAAAATTCACGAAATTGAG
>JAZNDY010000219.1:0-6280 GCA_045588295.1 Acutalibacteraceae bacterium | reverse complement strand
GGCAGCTCGCTGACAACTTTTTTGAAAGCGTCTTCGCCTGAAACGAACTCAACCTTTTCAACGTTTTTGATTTTTTCAAGGTCCATACGGACTTTTTTAAGCTCAAGATCCTCTGCATCATACTCAACGAACGCAACGATTTCGTTTTCTGCGCCGATTGAGCTTATGAATCTGTTTATGTTTTCCTGAAGCATAAACGCAATGCCCACAAGCAGAAGGCAACTGAAAAGAACCGTTACCGAAGCAAGGGTCATAAGCTTATTGACAACAAGGTTGCGAAAACCTTCTTTGGTCAGGTAATTGAGTTTGCCCATCAGTTAACGCCTCCTTCCGCTGTTACGTCGGGAGCCGCTGTGTCTGCGGCATCAAGGTCGGTTGCGGGTATATAGGCTGAATAATCCTCATCGGGGAGAACAACGTGTTCGGTTGAAATCTCGCTTGCGGCGTTAATGTGTGAGGTTGCGGCTTCTTTGATGATTGTGCCGCCGTCTGCCACAACGTTACCTTTTTCAAGAATAATAACACGTTTATCAAAGCAACGCACAAGGCTGTGCTCGTGAGTAACCATAATAACTGTTGTGCCGGCTTCGTTAAGCCTCATCAGCATATCAACAATTTCATAACTCATCTGAGGGTCAACGTTACCCGTGGGCTCGTCGGCAATAATGATATCGGCGTTGTTTGCAAGCGCTCTTGCAAGCGCAACTCTCTGCTGCTCGCCGCCCGAAAGCTCTCTGGGGTAATTTCTTGCTTTTTCGTTAAGACCCATAAGGCTGAGCACGTAAGGCACTCTGCGGCGGATCTTTTTTTCGCTTGTGCCGATAACGCGCATAGCAAAGGCAACGTTATCAAAAACCGTCATATTGGGAATGAGTCTGAAATCCTGAAAAACTATGCCCAATCTGCGGCGGAACTTGGGAATATCTCTTTTGCGCATTTTGTTGAGGCTTTTGCCGTCAACGGTGATGGTGCCCGAGGAAGCAACCTCCTCACGCATCATCAGCTTGAGAAACGTACTTTTGCCTGCACCCGAAGAACCAACAATAAAGACGAATTCGCCTTTTTCAATGTTGATGTTGATATCTTTGAGCGCGTAAGGTCCGGTCTTGCCGTACCTTTTGCTTACGTTGTCAAATTTTATCACACTATCATCCTTAAATTTTATTTACTCCTCATATCTCCCGTGCTTTCGCACCCTCTGAACAAGCCGCCGGCTGCGGCTGTGAGCCTGTGAGTAATCAACGTTTGGCGATTAATACTTGACAGGCTTAGCGTCAAGATACTTCTTGACCATAAGAGCTACTTTGAAAACGATGGCGTCATCAAACTCACGCAGGTCAAGACCTGTGAGCTTTTTGATTTTTTCAAGTCTGTAGACCAGAGTGTTTCTGTGAACAAAAAGCTTTCTGGACGTTTCTGAAACGTTAAGGTTGTTTTCAAAGAATTTCTGGATTGTGAACAGGGTTTCGTGGTCAAGGCTTTCAATCGAGCCCCTCTTAAAAATCTCTCTGAGGAACATATCGCAAAGAGTTGTGGGGAGCTGATAGATAAGTCTTGCAATGCCGAGGTTTTCATAGCTGACAATGGTTTTTTCCGTGTCAAACACCTTGCCTACCTCAAGTGCAATCTGAGCTTCCTTGAATGAACGCGCAAGGTCTTTAACGCCCTCGATGGTTGTGCCGATGCCCACAAGAACGTGAGTGTAAAGCTCTGTGCTCAATGAATCGGAAATGGAGCGTGCAAGCTTTTCAAGGTCTTTGGGCTCAATGTTGCTGCGAACCTCTTTGACGATAGCGATATCGTGCTCATTGATGTTAATAACAAAATCCTTGTTCTTATCAGGGAACAGATTCTGAACAGCTTCATAAACAGCGGCATCGTTATGGTCTGTGATTCTGATAAGAAGCACCACTCTGGTTGCCTCACTGTTAAAACGAAGCTCTCTGGATTTGAGATAGATGTCACCGGGCAGAATATTATCAAGAATTACGTTCTTGATAAAGTTGCCTCTGTCAAACTTCTCCTCATAATATTGCTTGAGGTTTTCAAGCGAAACGCAGCATACGGACGCAAATCTGCCCGCAAGCTCGTCAGTTCCCTCCACAAACACCGCATATTCGGCCTGCATATGTGTGCCGAAGTTGCAGAAGGTATAGTTATTGATATAATGGAACTCTGCATCTGCAAAAACTTCTGAAACGGTGGAGAAAACCTCACCGATTTTGCTCAGCTCGCTGCAGGCGATGATTGTTCCTGTTTCGTCAATTACACCCAGAGTTCTGCCTACAGCATCTCTCATCTGGTGAACAAGACCCTGGAAAATTCTGTTTGACATAAAAATTACCCCTCATCTGATTTGATTTTGAACTTCTGTTAATTTAGACAAAATGACCATCGGGACAGTATACATTTTACACAATGCCGATGAATTTTGCAAGAGAAATCCGCACATTTTTTTAATTATTTTTTGAATTTATTGTGAATTTCGGTCATATTTTATTAATTTTTACCAAATTTTGCACAAAATCGGCTGTCAAATGCCAAATTGAAATTATCACTTTAAAGAATTAAATTCCGTAATTTTCAACAAATCATCGCCCCTTCTTTTGGCAATAATGCAATCATTTTTCTGCAAGCGCAAAATATTTCCGCTTTGTTTTGATGTTCGATTTTAAGCGTTTGGGCATTTTTTAACTGAATTTTTTCACAAAAAATGCTTCGTTTTTTTGTTGGTTTTGCCGTGTTTTCCGCGTGTTATCCGCCGCCTTTCAAGGCATAATAAATCGGGATGACCGTTGCCGTTTTCCGCAGAAATTTTGCAGAGAAATAAGGAATTTAAAAAATTTTTACTTTTTTGTATTTTAGGTCTTTTCAAATACAAAAAAAGATGTTATAATTCCCTGGAATGGAATTTTGAATATAACTTCAGTTTTTTATATATGCTTTTCGGGCGGAGTTACCGTTCGCCCAACAAAATCAGAGTGAAAGAGGGAGAGAATTGGAGAAGATAATCATCGAAGGCGGAACTCCGCTTCGCGGCGAAGTTGAAATCAGCGGCGCAAAAAATGCCGCTCTCGCCATTATCCCTGCCGCAATCCTTTCGCAGGACGTCTGCGTTATCGAAAACCTTCCCCTGTCAATCAGCGACGTTAACTATATGATGAAGATTCTTCATCACCTGGGCGCAAAGGTCAGGGTTCTTAATAAACACACAATCGAAATTGACTCACGCTGTGTCAACTCATACGTTATTTCACACGATATGACAAAACATCTGCGTGCATCATATTATTTCATCGGTGCGCTTCTGGGCAGATACGGCAGAGCCAAGGTTGCAATGCCCGGCGGCTGCTACCTTGGTGCAAGACCCATTGACCAGCATATCAAGGGCTTTGAGCTTCTTGGCGCAAACGTTTCGATTGAAGAAAATGCAATTGTTGACGCCAGGGCTGACCGTCTCACAGGCTCGCCCGTTTATCTTGATATGGTTTCAGTCGGTGCAACGGTCAACGTTTTGCTTGCCGCAGTCAAGGCAACAGGTCTTACGGTTATTGAAAACGCCGCCAAAGAGCCTCACATTGTTGACCTTGCAAACTTCCTTAACTCAATGGGCGCAGACGTCAGAGGCGCAGGCACTGACGTTATCAAGGTCAGAGGCGTTGATAAGCTCCACGGCTGCACATATTCCATAATCCCCGATCAGATCGAAGCAGGCACATATATGGTTGCCGCCGCAGCCACAATGGGCAACGTTCTTATCAAAAACGTTATCCCCAAGCATCTTGAATCCATTTCAACAAAGCTTGTTGAATGCGGCGCAGAGGTTGAAGAATTTGACGATGCAGTCAGAGTTTCGCTTAACTGCCGCCCCGGCAAATGCAACATCAAAACAATGCCTCACCCCGGCTTCCCCACAGATATGCAGCCCCAGATGGCTGTTCTTCTGGCTCTTGCCGACGGTACAAGCATTGTTTCAGAAAGCATCTGGTCAAACCGCTTCCGTTATGCGGAGCAGCTTAACAGAATGGGTGCTTCAATAAAGGTTGACGGTCAGCTTGCCGTTGTTCAGGGCGTTGAAGCTCTCAAGGGCGCTCCCGTCAAGGCTGATGACCTGCGCGCAGGTGCGGCTATGCTTATTGCAGGCCTTGCCGCTTCAGGCACAACAGAGATTGAAGAAATCCAGCATATCGACAGAGGCTACGAAGACGTTGTTGAAAAATTCGGTGCACTCGGTGCAACCATCAAGCGCGTTAATCTGCCTGACCCCAACGCTCTCACAAACGCAGGTTAATCACATATATAATATTGTTTTAATTAATTCAACGGGTTGTTTCGCACAGAAGCAGCCCGTTTTCACAAGGTGAAATATGGCTAAATTCTGTTCTCTTTATTCATCAAGCAGCGGCAACAGCACTTATATCGGCACTTCGCGCGGCGGCATTCTCGTTGATATCGGCGTGAGCGCAAAACGCACAAGCGAAGCCCTTCTCGGCATCGGCGTTGACCCTTGCGATATTGCCGCAATTTTTATCACTCACGAGCACGCTGACCACGTTAACGGGGTGCGTGTTTTTGCCAAAAAATACGGTGTCCCCGTCTATGCTTCGGCAGGCACTCTCAGCGGTATGCAGGAGCAGGGTGCGCTTGACCCGAAAATAAAAACCCGGGTCATTCCGTCCTCGGGCATTGAGGCGGCAGGCATTTTCGTGCGCCCGTTTGCCACACCGCATGACAGCCGCGAAAGCTGCGGCTACAGCGTTGTTACGCCTGACGGTAAGCGCATATCCGTTGCAACCGATATCGGCAAAATGACAGACACTGTTATGGATGCCATTCACGGCAGCGACCTTGTTTTGCTTGAATCAAACCACGACGTGGGTATGCTGCGCAACGGCCCTTATCCGTTTTTTCTCAAGCAGAGAATTCTCTCTGACCACGGCCATCTTTCAAACGAAAACTGCGCCAAAACCGCTGTCAGGCTTGTGGAATCAGGCACAACGCGCCTTGTGCTCGGTCACCTGAGTAAAGAAAACAATATGCCTGCCCTTGCCTATGAAACAACGCATTCCGCAATGACAATCGCAGGCGCAAAGCTTGGGGTTGATTACCTGCTCACCGTTGCAGGCGACCTCAACGCACCAATCACTTTTTAAGAGGAATACATATGCTTAACATCAACGTAATCTGTGTGGGCAAGCTCAAAGAGGACTATCTGCGCGCCGCCTGCGCAGAATATCAGAAAAGGCTCGGCGCGTTCTGCCGCCTTAATATAATTGAATTAACCCCTGCCCGTCTGCCCGAAAACCCATACGATTCGCAGATTGCCGCGGCACTTGCCGACGAGGGCGACAGAATTCTTGCCAAAATCACAAACAGCGATGCCGTTTTTGCAATGTGCATTGAGGGCAAAATGCTTTCATCCGAAGCCCTTTCGGCTGAAATTGATAAGCTCGCCGTGGGCGGTTTCGGCAGCCTTTGCTTCATCATCGGCGGCTCTCACGGGCTTGACCCGAGGGTTAAAAACAGGGCGAAAATCCGCCTTTCAATGAGCCCGATGACCTTCCCCCACCAGCTTGCAAGGGTTATGCTGCTTGAGCAGATTTACCGCGCGTTTATGATTTCAAGCGGCGGCAAATATCATAAATGATATGTTATTATTATTCATTTGATATAGATGATGTATATTTATTCGGCAGATTTATGCCCTTTGAGTTGCTTTAAAGGTAAATTTTGTTCAGATTACCAAATATCACAAATTTCTCAAAAAAATGTTGCATATTTGCTCAAAAACGATTAAAATAAGTAATGGCAAAAAATAAAAAATTAATTTTTTGGAGGTAATTCCCATGGCAGTTAAAGTTGCAATTAACGGTTTCGGTCGTATCGGCCGTCTCGCATTCCGTCAGATGTTCGGCGCAGAAGGTTATGAAGTTGTTGCTATCAACGACCTCACAAAGCCCTCAATGCTCGCTACACTTCTCAAGTATGACACCGCTCAGGGCGGTTACTGCGGTTACATCGGCCAGAACGCTCACACAGTTGAGGCTGATGACGAAGCAGGCACAATCACAGTTGACGGCAAGACTCTTAAGATCTACGCAATGGCTAACGCTGCAGAGCTCCCCTGGGGCGAAATCGGTGTTGACGTTGTTCTTGAATGCACAGGCTTCTATTGCTCAAAGGCAAAGAGCCAGGCTCACATCGATGCAGGTGCAAAGAAGGTTGTTATTTCCGCTCCCGCAGGCAACGATCTTCCCACAATCGTTTACAGCGTAAACGA
>JAZNDY010000218.1:0-3641 GCA_045588295.1 Acutalibacteraceae bacterium | reverse complement strand
TCTGCATTTTCAAGAAGCAGTATGCTCGGATACGGAATATCTCTGTGACAAAACTGTGCGTTTATTCCCGTTGTCAGAACAACGAGCAGAGCTAAACTCAAAAGATTGAAAAAAACGGTAAACACCTTTGTCAGAGACTTGTAATTACGGAGAAAAAGATTGGAAATACAGCAGATGTTTAATACGGCTTCAAGGAATAAAACCGACATGAAAATTGCCTGAAAATATGTTCCCGTTTCGAGAAGGTTAATCATCCGATGCACCTCCTTCGGAAAGAAGAATATAAACCGTAACGTCGTTTTCATCAACGTCGCAGATTACGCTTCCGCTATTGAGGGAAAGAGATTTCAGCGCAGAAATATCCGCCCCGTCATCCAGACCTGTCTGAAGAGTGAGTTTTATGACGGAGTTTTCACATTTAAGCGACACCATAAGAGCGTTGATATCGTCAATGAATAACTCAACTGTTTTTTCAAACAAGTCGTAAACGGTAACAGCGCTTTCGACGTCCAGATTGCCCGAGCAATTGCTCTTTAACGATGAATGTACACCAAGCAAGCGGATGTTGTCAAGCGATTCACGAAGGCAGAATTCAAGCTCTGTCGAAGAAATGATTTTGTTTTCTTCGCCGAGCAAAAGCAGATTGCTTCTTCGTTTTATGTAAGCGCTTATAACACAGATTTTTGCCAACGCATCGTGAGCCGCTTCGGGATTATGTTTTGCCTGAACAAGCAATTCATCGGCTTTTATAAGCTGGGATGAAACGTTACGCGCAATTCGGTCATAGAGCCTGTTCTTTTCTTCAAAACGGGCTTTCTGCTCGTTCATATCAATTTCGGCTTTCAGCAAAAAGTTGTTTTCGCTGAGCCTTTCACGGGTTTCTTCAAGGCTCTTCATCAGCTTTTTAATTTCTTTGATATCGTTCTGCCAGAATACGTATCCGCCCGAAACAGGCTTGCCGTGAAGCATTGTTTTTCCGAGTTCAACGGGTTTGCTCAATGCGCTTCGCATCATGTCTTCGGGCAAATCATCAGCATAGGAAGAAATATACATCGTCTGATAATTCTTATCAACAACCTGCGCTGCAACCGTTGAAATTTCAAAGAATTCCGTGTAACCCGCATTTGAACGGATAAGACCGCTTTCGATTGCACTTTCAAGAAGAAGGGTAATCATAAGGCAGTCAACGGCGGTGAGGTCGGCGTTGATAAGACCAAGAGCATAAACTACCCAGAAAACAACGGAGCAAGCCATAATGATAAGAGGCAATTTCTGAAATGTTTTACTTCCCGGTACACGGCTTTTGATAACGAGAGAAATTACAAAATAAAATCCCAGAATTACAAACCACGCGGCAACTATATAAAAACCGAAACCGTATTCATATTGTTCATTGAAATAATAAATTCCGTTCGGGAATTCAAACACAAGATTATGAAAATCGTTTGTGAAAACAAAAAGAATGAGTGCGAATGCGGGAATATAAAGAAGATTGAGCCACCACGGCATTTTGTGTGTTTCGGGTTTTCCGATATAAGTTGTGATAAACACACCGAGAAGCGGAATGAGAATCATCGGAATGTAAAATGCATACCACATATATCTGCAAAGGTCAGAGAATTCAGAAACAAAAAACCATTTTGTTGTTCTTTCTGCAAGCCAGAATGACATAAGCAGACCGACGGAAATCAGATAGCTTCGGATTCGTTTGTCAAGAATTCTGCGCCGCAAGGAAAAAACCCAGCCGAATGACAGAGCAACAAAAATTATGTGAGGCAGAATTGTGAGTGTGTTTCCTGAAAACGAGTTGGTAAGCGGAAAATTGATGCCGTTATAGAGGATACCTGCCATTGCAAGAATCATTGCACAAACAAGATAAATCAGAGTCTTTTTCTGCGTCTTGATCATATTCCGCCTCCTCTCATATTAATCCATTTTAATAATAACATAAAAGCAATAAAAAATCTATATTTATTTAACTTGGTTTTTATTTCAGATAATAAGTATTACATTAATAAACCATCACTGTATAACAAGAAAATAAGGTAAACGCAAATTGATTTGAGGGGGATAACGATAGTTGCTTAATCCTTATTTAAGAAAATATACACATTCTATGACAACGTTATCAGTATAATGTGCCGAAAGCCATCTTTGATTCACAAGGGCGGCTTTTGCTTGATAAAAAATCAAAAAAATTTTCATTTCTGCACTAAAGTACAATGTGCAAACCGAAAAAAGGTGATAGAATTATGATGTTAAAATATATCCTTGCAGATATACAAAACAAAAATTATTAAGGAGAGTTTTTTATGAAGAAAACACGCAAGATTTTAGCGGCTGTTATGGCAATCGTCATGATTGTTGCCGCAATTCCGATGACAGCTTTTGCGGCTGACTACACAATCGAACTCGGTGAAACAATAACCGTAACCATACCTGCAGAAGATTATGCAGAATGTAAGTTCACCCCCGATGAAGACGGCACATACGTTGTTTATTCCGACAGCGGTGAAAACGATATTGACCCGTATGTGAGTGTTTATGACGCAAACGATGTAGGAATTGCACACGACGACGACAACGATTATTATAACACCTATGATTTCTACTGCATTTTTGAGGCAGAAGCAGGTGCCGACTATCTGTTTAAAATGGCTGCATATGAAGATTATGCTGTTGAATTTGATATTACTGTGGTGAAATTCGCTGAAATCACTCATCAGCCCACAACCGATGAGCCCTACGTTGGGGTCAGCGAAGGTGCAGATGTTGAATATCAGTGGTATAAGCTCGGTGATTCTTTTGTTGAAGTAACTGACGAAAATGCAACTGCGCGTAAAGGCGATGATGCAGGCGAATTCGCAACCTATGATTCAGAAAATGGCTGGACAGGTGTTGTTATATATACCATTGGAAGCAGCTATAAGGAATACAATTTCTTCAAGGTTATGCTTCCGGAAGATCAGACTATCAAAATGACAGCTGACACTGATGCTGTTGAACTCGGCATCTGGTGTATTTGCGGAGAGTCCGATAAAGTCTGGAAAGATGTCAATGCAAACGATACTGTTGAATTCACTGCTGACCACGCCTGTTTTTACAAAACGTGGGGCGATTATGAACAGGAGCCTCACCTCAAAGCTGAAATGTCTGAAATGAAAAAGGTTAATACCGATGCAGAACTTAAGGCAAAAGAAGCAGGCACACATATCTGCATCGTTACCTTTGACGATTGCAGATATGAAATTTCCGATGAGGTTGAGGTTTGCAACCATATGTGCCATCAGGGCGGCATTCTCGGCTTCTTCTGGAATATCATTAACTTCTTCAACAAGCTCTTCGGACTCAATCCTTTCTGCGGATGCGGTGTGGCTCACTATTAATTGAATAAACAAATCTGACGGCAGAGCAATCTGCCGTCTTTTCTTATTCAAAACTTTCAAATTAATCAAAAAATTAACATTAATAAACCCCTGAATGATTGCAACAATAATAAGGCAAACGCAAATTGAATTTGAAGGGGTGTAAACGAAATGTCAAAGAATAATTCAGTTGTTCCTCAGGCAAGAGCTGCTCTTGACCAGTTCAAGATGGAAGCTGCAAGAGAAGTTGGCGTTAACCTTAAGCAGGGTTACAAC
>JAZNDY010000217.1:0-7340 GCA_045588295.1 Acutalibacteraceae bacterium | reverse complement strand
CTTTATTCTGCGGCACCCGTTGGCGTGGTTATCTGGGCTTTGCTTCGGAATTCGGAAGCAGTGTCGTCTGCTTTTTCCGTCAGCACCGCTTCTGCGGGAATTCTGACAGGTGTTGGCGTTTCTTCTGTTGCGGCAACAACGTTTGTAACAACCGCAACAAGCGTAGCATCATCAACAGCCGTAACAACGGGCACGGGGGTTGTTGCAAAAACCGTTGGTCTTTCGGTTGCTCAGAAGGTGGCTGTCGGCGTTGCTGCAACAGCGGTTATCGGCGGCTCAACAGCAGGCGTTGTAACCGTTGTTAAAAATATTGAGAACAAAGAGACCGTGGCTTACGTTGAAGAAATAACAACGCTACCCGTGCAATATACTCAGGAAGTGTTGGAAATCATAACAATTCCCTCTGAAACTTCAACGGCAACACGCGCGGATTGGAGCTTTGATTTTACCTTTCCTACACGCAGACCGCACACAACCCGAACCGAACCGGCCGCAGCAACAACTGCGGCACACACAACAGCAGCTTTGACTACTCAAGCGGCAACAACTTCAATACAAGAAACCACAACGCAAAAGCAAACCACAACACAGGCGCAAACCACAACTCAACCCACAACAGCAGAACCGACAACTCTTGCAAAGCCGCTTCTGATTATTGAAGTTACGGATTTTGATGATAACGTTGTTGATACTCTTTCCCTGAGCATCGAACCGGGCACAGAGATGACCTGGGACTACCTTATTACGCTTATAAGCCGAAACGGTTATGAGGCAATGGCTGGCGTTTACGGCGACGGTGTGGGTGCCGTTGCAAATTCAGGCGAGATTTACAGATTTACGGCAGAGCTTTGATAAGGAGGTTTTTTATGAAAAAATCAACCGCAAAAATTACGGCATTATTCTTGTTGCTGATGTTCGTTTTACCGTCAAATGCTTTTTTGTTTTCTGCTTTTGCGCAGGATGAAATCCCCGAGGGATACACAGTAATTGAAGACAGTTATGACCTCCAGCAAATAAAAAAGAATCTCAGCGGCAAATATTTTATTGCCAATGATATTGAGATTTATTCAAATTGGACTCCCATAGGCACTCAGGAAGAACCGTTTACGGGTATTCTTGAAGGAAATAAAAAAATAATAACCAATTTAAAAATTGTTGACGAAAACGTTACGGGTGCCAAAAGCATAGGTCTGTTTGCATACACAAGCGGTGCAACAGTATCAAACCTGTTCGTTAAAGACGCAAGTGTCACCGTCAAACAGCCTTATGATTCAGCCATTGAGGTTAACGTGGGTGTTTTGGCAGGCTCATCAGACAAATCTGTGTTCAAAAACTGCATTGTAACAGGCAAGGTTGACGTTCAGAATATCAGAAAAGGTTCAATCGGCGGCGTGGCAGGCAAAATGAGCGTGTGTTCTTTTACAAACGTTACCAATGCCGCAGATGTTTCAATCGGCACGGATGCAAAGCTTACTTTGATTTCGGTTGGCGGCATAATAGGCGAAGCAAGCGGCGGTATGATAAACCAGTGCAGCAACGCAGGCAACGTTTCAGCTTGCGGTACAGGCCATCCCGATAAAGCAAGACGTGTTTTGATTGGCGGTATAGCAGGCGGCACTGCTGAAAATAATAATCAGATTGTTAATTGCTATAACACAGGAGATATCGGTATAGACTTTTCAACTCCGTCATGCAGTATAGGCGGTATTGTCGGCGAATGCCGGTATGCAGAAACCTGTTATAACACGGGCGAAATAACCGTTCCGACAAAATTCGCCGGTTTTGTGGGTGCGATAGCAGGTAATTTAAAAATACCGTCCGAGGTAAGCGGAATTTATCCCGCAATTAAAAAATGCTACTATATAAATGACGGTTTGGTTACGTCATATATTTCTTTTGCCGCTCCTGCAGAAACCGATTTCACGGATTGCAAAAAGCTGACCGAAGAAGAATTCAAAACAGCAGAATCTTTTGCAGGTTTTAATTTCAATAACATCTGGCAGATGGAAGAAAACGGTTATCCCGTTCTTAAACAGCAGGCGTCTTTTTATGAAATTTTTGAAAAAGAACATATTATCAACGGCGAAACTTCAGGTGAATGCGGCGATAATCTGAGCTATACCTTTAACACCTATACTGGTGATTTGCAGATTTACGGCACGGGCGATATGGATAATTATGACTCGTTATCCTGGATTGAAACGTGGAACCACGCGCCGTGGCACAGAGAAGCAGATAAAGTCAAAAACGTTGTTATCGGCGAAGGTGTAACTTCAATTGGTGCCTGTGCGTTTGATAACTGTGTGAACGTGCAGAGCATCAGCATCCCTTCAACGGTTAAGTCGATAGGCTGGGGTGCGTTTGCAGGCTGCGGAATGGAGAATATAAATATTCCTGACGGCGTTGAAACAATCGGAAGAGATGCTTTTTATGCTTGTTCCGCACTTAAAACAATAAAACTTCCCAAGAGCGTCACTGAAATTGAAGAAGGTGTCTTTGATGCGGGGATGCTTGAAGCCATAATTGTTGATAACGATAATCCAAATTACAGTTCGGATGAATACGGTGTTCTTTTCAATAAGGATAAAACCGTGCTGATAAGATATCCCGAAAACAGTGTTGCAGTGAATTACACTGTTCCTGACGGCGTAACAGAACTTGAAACAGGTTCTTTTGCAAGCTCTGCAATCACTTCGGTTGTTTTGCCCGAGGGACTGAAAAAAATCCGGAGTTATGCCTTTGAGGGTTGCAGAAATCTTGAACAGATTGATATGCCCGATTCTGTTGAAACAATCGGCAGCGATGCTTTTTTCTGGTGCTCTTCACTTGAAGAAATTGAGCTTTCAAAGGGAATAAAAGATATATTTCCGTATGCTTTTTATATGTGCGAAGCTCTGAAAAGCATAAATATCCCTGAAGGTGTAAGTGTTATCGACCAAAGCGCTTTTTTACACTGTACGGCGCTTGAAACTGTTACACTCCCCGGTACTCTCACTGAAATCGGCAGAGATGCATTCTATAAAACAGCTTATTTTGACAATGCAGAAAACAGAAACGGCAATGCACTTTATAACGGCAAATATCTGCTTGACGTTCTCCCCGAGGCAGAGGGCAGCTTTGTAATTAAAGAAGGAACCGAGCTGATTGCAGGCGGTGCTTTGTCAGACTGCGTTAAGCTTACGGAAATAACAGTTCCCGATTCCGTAAAATATATCGGTGAGTTTGCGTTCAGCGGCTGCAAAGGAATTAAAAACATTGTTTTGCCTGAAAGCGTAGTCAAAACGGGTGAGTATATTTTCAGCCAATGCAGCGGCCTTGAAAGTGTTGTGATTCTCGGCAACATAACGGTTATTGAAAATTCTGCGTTCTACAGATGCGAAAAGCTTACGAACGCAGTTCTTCCCGATACGGTTAAAACAATCGGCGATTCAGCTTTCAATCTCTGCTCAAGTCTTGAAACGCTTCAGTTGCCCGAGGGCGTTGAAGTTATCGGCAAAAATGCATTCAGCAGTTCACCGAAACTCGCAAACATAAACTTCCCCGAAAGCCTTATATCAATAGGGGATTATGCTTTTGAATACACAAACATTTCAAGCGTTAACATTCCGTCAGGCGTTACGTCAATCGGCGTTCGTGCTTTTTCAAACACACCCAACCTTGTCGGTATCACCGTTGATGAAAACAATGCCTGTTATTATTCTGACGGCAAGGCACTTTATACCAAAGATAAATCAAGGCTTCTTTGCTACCCGGAAACAAATACAGATTTGATTTATGTTATTCCTAATGAAACGCAGACAATCGATGAACTTGCTTTTTCAGGTAATCCCTATCTTGAAACAGTAACAGTACCTGACGGCGTCGAAAAACTCTATCTTGCTTTTGATGACTGCACAAGCCTCAGAAGCTTTGCATTCGGCAATAATACAAAGCAAATCTACGCGCAAATTTTTGACGGTTGCGCATTGCTTGAAAAGGTTTATGTGCCTGCTTCGGTTAATTATATGGCATCTCAGCTTTTTTACCGTTGCAATGGTTTGAAGGATATTTATTACGGCGGAGATGCCGAAAAATGGGCAAAAACATATTCTGATTCATACCTGAGTGAAAACGTAACCGTTCATTTTAACCACACTCATTCTCACACTTATTCAGGCTATACGGAAGCTGACGGAGACAGAAACGGCTACAAGCTTTATCAGTGTGAATGCGGTCATTATTATGCCGAGTTTGATGTGGTTACCAAATCCGATGAATATGACGTTTCCGCAACCTATTCGCCCGATTGCTTCAGTGAAGAAATAACGCTTAACGTTGCAGAAGTACCCGATAACAGAGAACCCGGCGGCATTTATATTGTTGACGGCAAAACCTATGTTCAGAGCGGTGTTTTCAGTATCAAACCCGTCAATTCAGACGGTGAGGTAATCCAGCCGAACGATGGCAGTGAGGTTATCCTCAGAATGCCGATACCCGAAGAGCATAAGGATAAAACAAGCTTTGTTGTTTATCACCGTTTTGTTGACGGCGGCAGAGAACGCTTTTCAACCGATGACGGCACGTTGACCGTTGAAGACGGCTATATGGTTTTCAGGGTCAGCAAGTTCAGTGATTTTGAACTCTACGTTCAGGCTGACAGCGCAGAGCTTACAAAATTGCCGTCAAAAACGGTTTACAGTTATAAAGAACAGCTTGACCTGAACGGCTTTGAAATTAAAATCGTAAAAGCTGACGGCAGTGTGGAATATGTCACTGACGCATCTCTGATAACTGTTTCAGGCTTTGATTCAACCAAGCCTGGCGAGCAGACCGTTACTCTCAGTTACGGAGTTCACAGCTTTGATTTCACCGTGACTGTTCGCTATACCTGGTGGCAGTGGCTTGTTAAAGTTCTGTTGATGATTTTTAATTGGATTTAAAGGCATAAATAAAAGGCTTACGTCGGAGAGATTCCCGATGTAAGCCTTTTGCTTTTATTTCTTCTTTTTGATAATGAATTCCGTAAACATAACGCCCATTTCAGGCTCGCTTAATTCAAGCTCGGCACAGCCGTTGATAAGGAATTCTTTTGGAATTGTGTAGCTCGCGCTGACAAATCCGTTGCAAAGAAATGCTTTGTCATAGTTCTCATCTCTTTCGCCGCCAAACTGCGTACCCTCATAAACGGTGTTGCCGTTAACGGTGATTTTGTGGCTGTGAGAATCAATTTTTTTGTCGGCATAGGTTACTCTCAGCGTATAATCGCAATCAGCCGTCAGACCGCCGATTTTACATCTGAAAGTGAGGTTATCATAAACCTTGAACATGCAGGTGGGCATTCTGCCGTCGTTAACGTTAGGTCTGTCCCCCTGGAAGTTCATATAAACCTCGCCGCTCTGCGCAACGCCGCATTGCTCAAGACCGTTAAGCGCAACCGAGAAATAATATTCGTCGCTGTCAACCCTGTTGCGGTCAAGTATTTTTTGCATATAATCAACGGGATTATCGGTTTCTGCGGCGGCATCAAGCCTGCCGAGCAGCCATTTTCTGTCTGTTACGGGCAAATCCATTGTTTCAAGGATTGCGCCTCTTTCCCAGTTGTCAGCGCAGTAATTTTCAATATCAGACTGCAGACCGATAAGCTCAAACAGTTTCTGCGCAAGAATAGTGATATCGTTTCTTTCTGTTTTGTATTCTTTATCAAAATCAGTCAGCAGGACGATTTTTGCCGCTTCAAGCTTACCGCTTCTGATTTCGCGGTTTGCTTTTTTGATAAGTTCAAGCTCAAACAAACGTCGGTGACGAATCACCCAATCACATTTTGCGCGCATAAACAGCTGAAGAAAACGCCAGTTTTCATTGAGGGAAGGATAGTCGGCGGCAAGCTCCTTGAAGATTTTGAGCGTATTGTCAATTGATGGGTTTTCTGCAGGGTCACACTGCCAGTTAAGCTCAAGCAGCATTATGCCGTCAGCCGCTTTTTTTACGTCTGCGCCAAAGAAAAACAGGCGGCAATAATCAAGCAGAGTGGTGTTGAGGTCACAGTCGGGGAAGTAGTCCATATCTGCCCACACAGCTTTATTAACGTCATCCGTAATACCCTCGGAATAGCTGACCGAGCCGATAACGTAGGGTCTTGTAAGGCGGTGTATGAGCCTGTATTCACGCGGTCTGGGGTTTGTGCATTCGCGGCTTAAACCGGTTGTGAGCGCAAAATGCCAGTCGTCACGGTCAAAATGAACGGGGTATTCGCATCTTACGTTGTGTGTGATATCAGGGTAAAGTCTGAGCGGATATTTTGCAGGTAATCTGCGGCGCAGCTCATCAATCGGAAAAGCTTTGTTCGGGCCAATGATAACGCCGTTAATCTCTTCGGGGAGTTTTTCCATTTCGGTAATGAAACGGATACCCCAGTCGGGTATTGAATGCGGCTGCTGAGCAGATGGCCACATCTGCACGTCAGGGTGAGCTGTTTTGGCTGCTTTTGCAATCTCTCTGCATCTTAAAACAAATTCCTCGGGCTGAAGCTCGCCGGGGTCACCTCCGGGCGGAAAAACAACGTCGAGTCTCGGCATTTTTTCATAGAGCTTTCTGCGCCTTTCGACGGCAAATTCAATGCTTTCGCCATCGTTGTTCGGGTGCCAGACTGAAACGTCAAGGTCGTATTCATCAGCCATAGCGGTTGCTTTGATAATAAACTCCTCTTCGTCATATTTCATCAGTCTGTTGCGCTTTGAAACACCTCTTTCATAAGGTATGTGTTCAACCGTGTTTGTGCCAAAGAACATCATATCAAGGTAATATCTGCGGTAATCTTCATAGCTCCATGCATCATAGGTGTTAGGTGTTGTTCTGTAACCCACCTGATGCCCTCTGATTGATTTGTCAGGGGAGTAGGTGCCGCTGATATCGTCAGTCAGCGCAATTTCATCGCCGCTCTTTTCGATTTTGCGCAAAAACATACCCAAACCGAAGATAAAGCCTCTGATTCCGTTTGCAAAAACCGAAACGCTGATTTCGTTGCATTCAATACGGTAGCTGTCTTTTGAAAGCGAAGCATCTTCAGCAAAAACAAAGTTAGCTTCTTCTTTGCAGGTGAAATTAATTTTAACCGTGTTTATCCTTCTTTTGATTTCCTCAGAAAAAATCTCTGCCGCCTTTCGGGATGGCGGAGTTTCTGAGAATATTTTAAATTCTCCGTATTTTATCATTGATTATTCTCCATTACTGTTTCGGTTAAGTCCTGCTGTTTCATAGCAGTTCTGGCTATGCGGTGCTCTTCAAGCTCAGCCAACATTCTCTGCTTCTTTTCACCGTGAACGTTAAAGAGAAGAAGTGAAAGACCGTAGCCGAATCTTGCC
>JAZNDY010000216.1:0-3707 GCA_045588295.1 Acutalibacteraceae bacterium | reverse complement strand
CCGTAAAATTCTATCTCGTAACAGACACTCATTATTTTGAACCTTCGCTCGGTGCAAGCGGCAAGGCTTTTGAAAAGTATATGTCAAAAGAGCAGTATTTTATGCTTGAGAGCAGTGATATTGTTAAGGCAACTTTTGCGCAGATTTCTGCCGACAAAACGGTTGACCTTGTTCTTATTCCGGGCGACCTGACCAAAAACGGCGAATATGAGAGCCACAAGAGCTTTGTTAAAGAGCTTGATAAGCTCAGAGATGCAGGCAAAAGAATATTTGTTTTAACCGCAGGCCACGATTACGGCGAAAAATCAAGGGCATTTGTCGATGACAAGCAAATTGAGGTTGACGGCACACCTTTCAGAGAGTTGCGTGGTTTTTATGCCGATTACGGCTATTCGCAGGCACTTGCCGTTGATGAATCAACCCTTTCTTACGTAGCTGAAATAGCGCCTGAAGTGCGTTTGCTTGCAATCAACTGCGACAGTGAGGGCAACCCCAAGGGTATGGTTGACGAAAGGCTTGAAGGCTGGATTAAAATCCAGCTTGACCAAGCAAAAAAAGACGGTTGCTCCGTTCTGGCAATGTGCCATTATCCCATGATTCCGTCGGTGCCTGTTTTTGAGCTTGTAGGCGATGCAAAGCTTAAAAATTGGCGCAGAACAGCATCTTTCCTTGCTGATAACGGCGTTGAACTCATTTTAACGGGTCATATGCATATTCAGAGCATCAACGAATACGTTTCTGAAAACAACAATAAAATAACGGATATCTGCACGTCCTGCCTTATCGGCAGCCCTGCTAAATACAGAAAAATCAGTATTGACGGCAACACCGTAAACGTTGAAACAATTGACGTGCCCGATTTCGGCGCTGATACCAACGGTCTTGAGCTGCAGGAGTTTTTTGATAAGCAGTTTGAATGTTCAATCAGACACCGCATTTTCGGCGCGTTGAGCGGCGGCAAGGGCATTGAAAAAGTGCTCAAAAAATTCGGCAAAAAGCTTCTTTCGCGCATAACGGTGGGCGGTCTCGGCAGGCTTCTGTGGATAAAGGTTGATAAACCTTTAAGAAAAACAAAGTTTATGGATTTTGCGCGTGATATCGGCATAGCTATTTTCAAGGGTGATATGCCGTATTCGCTTGAAACGCCTGAGGGCAAGGTTATTGCAAAGGTGCTTAAAAGATTCCGCTTTGTTGTTAAGAAATTTGAACCCAAGCTCTCCAAAAACGGTGTTGAGGTTAATCTGACGGAGATGCTTCTCAACACAATCTCAAACAACAAAGGTTTTTCTGATAATAACGCACAGCTTAATCTTAAATAATTACGGAGTGATTATATGAAAAACTATGACATAGCGATTGTCGGCGCTTCAACTGCAGGCAGTTATTTTGCAAGAAGAATGGCTGAAAAAGGTTTTTCGGTTTTGCTGATTGATAAAGACAGCAGAGAAAAACTCAGCCCGTCTTACGATATCTTCCATATGAGCAGGGATGAAATGAAGCAATTCGGTCTGCCTGAAGTCAAAGAGGGTGACGGCATTTATGAATTCACCTTTGAGGAATCTGCCATCTGCTCTGTTTACGGCAACCATCCCAAGCCCTCAACGCTTGCCGTTGTGGGTATGCATAAGCACGGATATTGCGTGCTTATGAATGACTGGGCTGTTGAGGCAGGCGCAGAGATTGAATATGAAGCTTTGTTCAAAAAGCTGACGTATAATGAAAACGGAAAAATCAACGGCTTGATTTATGAAAAAAACGGCGAAGAAATTGCAGTCAGCTGCCGCCTTGTTGCCGATTGCTCGGGCATTCCCGCTGTTGTCAGACGCAGTTTGCCTGATGATTACGGCATAGAAAAATTTGAGCTTAAACCCGATGATATTTTCTATGTAATTCTTCGCTATATTGATTTTGAAGAAAAAACAGAAGAACGCTATCTGCGCTCCGATTTCTGGCTTTATTTCAAATCATGGCTCGCACCAAGCGGCAGAAACAGCGATGCGCTTATCGGCATCGGTGCCTGCGGCGGTTTTGACGTTGCCGAAAAGGTTTATGCACTGTTTGAAAAAACAGCCGGACTCCCGGCGCACAAGGTAACTAAAGTTGAAAAAGGCATAACGCCTTATCACAGAGCGCCGTATTCGTTTGTTTCAGACGGATTTATTGCAATGGGTGATGCAGCTTGCCTCACCAAGCCAAACTGCGGTGAGGGCTGCACCTCGGCACTTGTGCTGACCGACATTGCCGTTGACGTTGCAACACAGGTTATGGCAAACGGAGCTTACCCCACAAGGGAGGCTTTGTGGAGCATCAACAAGAGATATAACAGCACACAGGGCAAGGAATTTGCAAGCCTTATGGCTCTGCTCGGCTCAATTGTGCGCCACAGCGCAAAGGCGAACGAATATCTTTTCAAAAAAGACGTTATTTTCAGCTGCAAGCTGCTCAGCGGTATGGGTAACGGCATTCAGCTTGATTTTGCCGATTACGCAAAGACACTGATTTTTGTTGTGGTGGGTCTTGTGACAGGCAAAATCAAGTCTGCAGAGCTTAAATCGGTTATCAAAGCTATAGTAACAAGCGGCAAACTGACGGCGCATTATGAAAAATATCCCGAAACGCCCGAGGGATATGAAGCCTGGGCAAAAGAAGCGGAGCTTCTCTGGGCAAAAACAGATAAGGTTGCCTCCTGGGATTCTGTTGAGAATTTTTAACTGAAAGGGGCATTTTGAATTGAATCTTAAAAAATTTGTTTCGGTTTTACTGGCGGCTGTAACCGTTTTTTCAACAGTCGGCTTTTCGCTTGCAACTTCTGCCGAAGAGCCTGAAGCTGAAAGCGGATTCACGCAGGATGATTTTCTTATAACCAAAGGCAGAAAAACAGTCAACAAAAAGGGTGAAGAGGTAAGGCTCAAGGGCGTTAACCTCGGCTCGTGGATGATTTGGGAGGACTGGCTTTGCCCTTATGAGGAAGCCACCGACCATTACGACGTTCTGGAAAAACTCACAGACCGCTTCGGTGAAGAAAAAGCATATGAGCTTTTCAACACCTTTATGGATAACTGGGTAACGGAAAAAGACCTTGATGATATCAAGGCAATGGGCTTTAACTGCGTCCGTGTTCCGTTCTGGTTCCGCAATTTTTATTATGACGATAACGGCAGAAAAATCCTTGACGAAAACGGCAATTGGGATTTAAGCCGCCTTGAGTGGGTGGTTAAAGAATGCTCAGAGCGCAGGATTTACGTTGTGCTTGATATGCACGGTGCCGTCGGCTATCAGAGCGATGCTCCTCACAACGGCAAGGCAGACTCCGTAGGCCTTTATGCCGATACAGAGCAGGGCGAGCGTTACCGTGAGCTGACCGACGAGCTGTGGACAGAGATTGCAACACGCTTCAAGGATGAGCCTGCAGTTGCTATGTACGATCTGCTCAACGAGCCGATGTGCGACGTTGAGGCAAGCGAGATTGAGCGTAGAATCAACAACGAGATGATTTATACCCGTCTTTACGATACCATCCGTAAGGTTGACAGCGAGCATATCATCACAATGGAAGCTATCTGGACTGCTATCGCACTGCCTCTTGCATGGACAAAGGGCTGGGAAAACGTAGTATATCAGGTGCATTTCTATAATAATTCCAACTTTATTTTCAACCTCTTTGCGTGGTTTACAAAGTTCATCTATTCCGACGTGCCGATGATGAT
>JAZNDY010000215.1:0-2562 GCA_045588295.1 Acutalibacteraceae bacterium | reverse complement strand
CTCTGATGCCCACGTCTGCAAAATGAACAGCCATCCACTGTGTGAAGTTGGAGATTGCCGCTTTAGCTGCGGAATATGCAGGGATTTTTGTGAGAGGTCTGTAAGAATTCATCGAGCTTACGTTGAGAATGCTTGCGCCCTGCTTGCCGACCATCTCTTTTGCAAAGCACTGTGTTGTGAGCAGAGTGCCAAGGAAGTTGAGGTTAAAAACAAACTCAATGCCCTTTGCATCAAGGTCAAAGAATGTCTTAACGCCCTCTGCTTTTTCTGCAATGTCAGAAAGCTCAAGAGTTTCTTTTGTTGTTGTGCCGAGGGGGGAGTTGCCGCCTGCACCGTTGATAAGAATGTCGCAAGTGCCGAGCTCTGCGTTAACCTTTGCTTTTGCGGCTTCAAGGCTGTCTGCCTCCAACACGTTGCAGGCAACGGCAATTGCAGTGCCGCCTGCTGCTTTGATTTCGTCAACAACAAGCTGTGCTGCTTCTTCGCGAAGGTCAAGCACTGCTATTTTTGCGCCCTGTGCGGCAAGGTCTTTTGCGAATGCGCTGCAAAGCACGCCGCCTCCGCCTGTGATAACTATAACTTTATTTTTAAGATTTTCGTGAGTCATTATAATTCTCCTTATAAATCAACTTCAACGCTTTCGTTCAAAGCTGATGATTTATAGCTTGCGGCAACAATTTTTGCCGCGTGTCCGCCTTCGAATGCATCGATTTCAAACTTTTTGCCGTCTTTAAGGCAACTGTAAAAATCGTTTATCAGCGCCGAATGGCCGCTTCCCCAATAGCTTTCGCCGTGGAAAACAATGTCAGAGCCGCATTTTATCTGAAGCATTTCGCCTTTTTCATCGATGGCAAAAAGTTTTTCGGCTTCAAGGCGGAGCTTGCCTTTTTCAAGCAGTATTTCAACAAAAACATCGCTGTTTTCGGCATATGCGGTTGTTGCGTAGAGCATAGCTGTTACACCGCTTTCAAGCTCCATAAGTATGCTTGCATTATCCTCAACCTCAATAATTCCTTTAAGATGGTCATTTGAGGTGTGAGCGGTCAGCTTTTTGCATTTGCCGCCGAAATACTGAATAAGGTCAACCGTGTGGATTGCCTGATTGATAAGCACACCACCGCATTCTTTTTCAAGCGTGCCGTGCCAATCATCGGCATAATAATCCTTATCTCTTGACCAGGTAACAAAAGCTCTGATTGCTTTCACCTTGCCCATATCGCCCGACTCTATAACACCTTTTACGTATTGCGTGCAGGCGTTATATCTGTTCTGGAAGCAGATGCCGACCTGTTTGCCGCTGATTGCCTGCGCCTTGCGGAGCGCGTCAACCTCTTCAAGTGTTGCGGAGCAGGGTTTTTCTGTTAGAACGTTGATTCCTTTTTCAAGAGCCTTTGCCGCCATAGCGGTGTGGAGATAATGGGGAGTGCAGATGTGAATTGCATCGGGAGCTTCGTTTTCAAGAAGCTCGTCAAAGCTGTAATAAGCCTTTGCGCCGTATTTTGCCGCCGCCATATCAGCCCTTTCGGGCTTGATATCGGCAACTGCGATTATCTGAATATCGGGGTTTTCGCTCAAGGCGATAAAATGTAATTTTGAAATGTTTCCGCAACCGATAACGGCTACTTTCATTTTAATCACCTCATCAGAAAGTGGATGACATATCGCCCTGAACCTGTTCAACAACGTTTGCTTTAACAGCGTTGCCTGCAGCGATTTTTTTCTGGAGCTCTGCAAAATAGATATCTTCGTCAACGGGAAGTTCAACAGCTTTGCCGAGCCAGGATGAAAGGTGAGCAGCGTTGGAGATTGAAAGGCCTCTGATGCCTTCTTCGCCTCTTGCAACAAGGGGTTCGCCACGCAGGATAGCCGCCGCAAACTTGTTTGTTACTTCGGAATGCTGCTTGTTTCTGCCGTCTGTTTCAACTTCAATCCATTCGCCCTCAATTGAGCCGAAGCCCTCTGTAGCATTTGCGCAATGGTCTGAAACTCTGCCGTTGAGCTTATAAAGCATAAGCTTGTTGTTTTCGCAGATGAGCTTGCCGCCGTCAAGAGTGACCTCAAAACGGTTTGTGCCGGGGCAGTCGCCGGTTGTTGTGATAAACGTACCTGTTGCACCGTTAGCGTATTCGGCATAAATGGTAACATCGTCTTCAACCTCAATATCGTGCCACTTGCCTTCGTGAACGAAAGCCTTTACCTTAACGGGCAGTCCGCAAATCCACTGCCAGAGGTCAAGGTTGTGGGGGCACTGGTTGAGCAGAACGCCGCCGCCTTCGCCGCCCCAGGTTGCACGCCATCCGCCTGAGTTATAATATGCCTGTGTGCGATACCAGTCAGTGATAATCCAGCTTACACGCTTTATTTCGCCAAGCTCACCGCTCTGAACGATTTCACGCATTTTTCTGTAAAGGCAGTTTGTACGCTGATTATACATAATTCCGAATACAAGGTCTGTCTTTGCGGCGGCTTCGTTCATTTCACGAACCTGCTTTGTGTAAACGCCCGCAGGCCTTTCGGTAAGAACGTGGACGCCCTTGCTGAACGCATACTGTGCAATGGGTG
>JAZNDY010000214.1:0-4717 GCA_045588295.1 Acutalibacteraceae bacterium | reverse complement strand
GACGGTTCAACCGTTCTTAAGGTTTACTACAAGCTTAACTCCTCAAAGCTCACTATCGAAGTTGACGGTGAAGAAACAGTTATCGAAGGTCTTGTTGGTTCAGAAGTTCCTGCAGATAAGATCCCCGATACTGAAAAAGACGGTCACACATTCGAAGGTTGGGTTGATGAAGAAGGCAACCCCGTTGACCTTCCCACAGAAATCCCTGCCGAAGATACAACAATCAAGGCTGATTACTCAGTAAACAGCTATAACGTAACATATTTCGACGGCACAACCGTTTACTACGGTCCCACAGCAACCGTATACGGCACAGCTATTGCTGAGCCTTCCATCCCCACAAAGGTTGGTTATGCATTTGCAGGTTGGCTTGACGATGCAGGCAAGAAGCCCAGCGATTACGGCGTAATGCCTTCAACAGACCTTGAGTTCTATGCTCAGTGGACTGCAAACGCAAACATCGGCTACGTTCTTGAAGTTTACGAAATGGGCACAGACGGCACATACGCTGCAACTCCCACAACAGTTTATAACTTCAATGACGGCGTTGTTGGCGATGAAAGAACAGTAACAGTTGAAGTTCCCACAGGTTTCTCACTTGACGTTGAAACTGCAATCACACCCGAAAACAGCGTTCTCACAGGCGAAATTCCTGCAACAGGTACTCTTGTTCTCAAGGCTTACCTTGCAAGAAATCAGTACACTCTCTATGTTGATATCGATGGCGATGTAACAGAAGAAGTTTACTATTATCAGGAAGCTATCGCTGACAGAGAAGAACCTGCTAAGAAGGGTTACACATTCACAGGTTGGGCTCCTGCAATGCCCGCAACAATGCCTGCTGAAGATGTAACAGTTGTTGCTCAGTTCACAAAGAATGCTTACACAGCAACATTTGATGCCGGCGAAGGTGCATTCCCCACCGGTGACAAGACTGTTGAAGCAGACGTTCCTTACGCAGAAACCATCACAGCTCCCACAGAAGCTCCCATCAGAGACGGTTATGAGTTCAAGGGCTGGTCAACAGATGGCGAAAACGTAATCGACAACCTCGGCAAGATGGACGATAAGGGCAAGGAATTCATCGCTGTTTGGGAAAAGGCTGAAGTTACAGTAACATTCTATAACTACCTTCCCTCAGAAAAGGGTCCCGCAGTTCCCGAAGGCCAGGCAACTTACATTTATGACCAGAAGAACTACAAGTTCGGTGAAGAAATAGTATTCCCCGCTGATCCCACAATCCAGGGTCACGAAGATCACTACGTATTCATCGGTTGGGTAGATGCTGGCGGCAACGCAGTTGAACCCGGCATCACAGCTCCTTCAGAAAGCATCGAAATCTTCGCAGCTTACGAAAGAGTTAAGGTTATGCTTATCCCCGAAAACGACACTTGCACAACAATCATTGACAGAGCAGGTCTCACAGTTGATGATTACACAGCAGACAGCGAGTGGTATGTATACGGTCTTGAAGAAATCCTTTCACTCAACACCCTCAACAACAATTATATTGACGTTCAGGGCGACGGCAGAATCGAAGTAATCAAGATTAAGGATAACAGTAAGTACTATGGCACAGGCTCCATCATCAACGTTTACGATAACGTAACAGACGAGCTTGTTGAAAGCTTCAGAATCGTTATCTTCGGCGATATCGACGGCGACTCCTATGCAAACGGTGTTGACCTTTCAATCCTCTCCGAAGAAGTTCTCAGCCTCACATACTGGTCAATCGACGGCGCTGACGAATATTGCGCATATAAGGTTATGGCTGCTGACCTCCGTCCCGACGGCATTATCGACGTTCAGGATAAGGCTCTCCACAACAAGCACGTTCTCAGCCTCGGTTACATCAACCAGGAAACAGGTCTTCTTGATATGTAATCCGCAAGGGTTAAACTGAAGCACACTATTAAATGATTTTTTGGGCCCCCGACCTCGGTCGGGGGCTTTTCCCTTGCCTGAAAAAGCGATAAAAGCGTTTTTTCTCGCTCGACGTACCGTTGTACGCCTTCGCTCAAAGAAAACACTTTTCTCATCTTTCTCAGACAAGGGAAACGGATTTGCCTTTGTTGCTGCAATCTCTGCGAAACAGGGAAACAGATTTAATATTTCGATTGCGATAAAAGCGTCTTTTCTCGCCTGACGTATTCTTTTAATAACTCTTTTATCAAAACAAAAACGGCACACCTCGTCAGAAGTGTGCCGTGATGCTTTATATTCAGCTGTTCAGCATAGCGTCTTTGTATCTTTCAAAAAGCCTTCTCGCTTCGTTAACCGTGTTTTCCTCTGAGGGAGGCTCAGGGTTTGCGGTGGAGAGCCATTTCTTTTCAAATTCGGCATATCTCTTATAGAAATCATTGCCTCTGTAAATGTTTCTTTCGCAATGCTGTTTTCTTGTTGTGGTTGAGAAAAGTTTTCTCTTTGGGAACTCATATGCAAGGCGTTCAAAGAAGCTCTGCCAACGTTTTGAGTAATATGTGCTGATAAGTCCGCCCCATTCTTTCCAGGCATAGTCATAGTTAACGCTGCTGTTGAACGGACCCCAGACTGTGAGCTGGGTAAGCAGATTAAGCTCAAAGTTTTCCTTGTCTTTATCTGTGAATGCAAGCTCGCCTGCCTCTTTGAGATGTTCATAAAGAGTCAGCTCGGGTCTGGTCTGAAGCAAGCCGTCAAGCTCATCGCAAAGCTTGAGAAACGCGTTTGATGAGCGCTCAAAAATTTTAACGTCTTTATGTGTGTAGCCATACATAACATTGTCATAGAGCGTGCTTGCGTGGTTGCTAAGCACCTGTCTCACAAGGTCACAGGCATCATATGCATAGCCGTCTTTTGTTGCGTTTTCAGCGCTCAGAAGCAATTCGGTTGCCTTAACAAGCGTTTTGCTGTCATAGCGAAGCTCTCTGAAATCGTTTGGCGCAGTGTGGCGCAGGTCGGTTGCAGGTCTTGCGCAGATAACGGAGCCCGTTTCTCTGCCTGTGCAATTTTCGCTGTAACAGCTTTCGCTCAGCAGAAGCATTGCATCGGCAAGGCATCTCTCTCTGCTTCCGTAACGGCGGTAAGCATAGTTGCGCAGCCATTCCTCAAGGTCAACCGCTTTATCTTCCGTAAGCATACGGAAAGCAAGGTCAAAATAGAGAGGATTCTGCATAATGCCCTCCATAAACAGACCTGTGCCGATGCAGTTTTCACTGCCTTCGGTGAGATATCTGTTATTTGCAAGAGCCTTGATGCTGCCGTGAAGCGTGTTTCTGTCGCCAAAATTCTGCAGTGTGCCGAGGATATAATCATAACCCCAGAATTCATCAGTCTGGCTGTGTTTTGAGCCGTCTATGTCAAGAATAAGCAGTTTTTCTTTGGGAACAGCCTTAACTATCTGTTCGCGCAGTGACCAGCTCTGCATAACCCAAACGGCGTCTTTATCAAACTCCTCATACATTGAGCTGATTTCGTAGCCAACCTTGAATAAATAATCCTTTGTTTTGATGGTCGGCTCGTTTTCGTGGAACGGGTCGCAGGCATAATAATGATATGCACCGAAAAGCTGACGCTGCTTTTCAAGCAACGCTTTGCCGAATCTTTTGAACAGAGGGTCGGTGGGGTCAAGCTGATAAGTGAAAGGGAAATTGCACCAGGAGGGGATAAAGCGCAGTTTTGCTTTTTTGAAAAGCTTTGTTACGCTCTGCGGTACCGTGCCCGTGTAACCCTGCTGGATGGGTGTCATACCCAGCTCAACCTCGCGGTCAATAATCTTTTTTCCAAGCTCAACGCGGCTTTCGATATATTGCACGTCTGTCAGGCTGAAATAACCCGTTATGTTTGTCATAAGCTGCCACGGCCAGAAGCCGGGGCCTGAAAGAAACTGCAACGCACCTGTTTCGCTGTAGGTGAAATCACGCAGGGTGTAATACCACACAGCCTCCGTGCCAACAACGCTCAGGGGCATATTGATGCCGTTCATTGCCATAAAGTCAATTTCTTTTTCCCATTTATCCCACTTCCAGAAAGCAAAGGAATAACCGAAGGTGCAATAATTAAGGTAAGCACGCTTTTTCTGGGGGATAATCTTCTGCAGTCTGCCCTCAAAAAGGGGAGCGGAGCTGACGTTTATTTCTCTGTTGCCGCAGTGTGAAAGGTTAACACCGCAGTATGTTTTAAGGTATTCATAGTAACCCATCGCCTGACTGATTTTGCAGTCACCGCAGATAACGATTTTGCCGTTTTCGCAAAAAACGTCAAATGTGTTTTTGCCGTCAACGGGCTCAACTGTGCGCAACTCAAAAATATCGGCGATTTCGGGTGTGTTTCTGAGAATCAGGTTTTTCAAAAATCATCTCTCCTGTTATTCGCATAATCAATTAATTATACTATATTATTTAAAATAATGCAAGGTTCAGGATAAATTAACAAACTGTTTATCAATTTAATTGCTGAATGGGTTAAAATAATAATCAAAAAACAGCAAAAAAACTAAAATAATCCTTTACACTTGGCAAGAAATAAAGTAAAATATACTATGTACAATTATGTTAAGGCGGTGTTAAAAAATGAAACCTGTTTATAAACGTATTCTTCTTAAGCTCAGCGGCGAGGTGCTTGCAGGCGGTCAGGGTCACGGCTTTGACTTTGACACAATCACCACCATCTGTTCTTCTGTTAAAAAAGTAACAGACCTCGGTGTTGAAGTCGGCCTCGTTGTCGGCGGCGGCAACTTCTG
>JAZNDY010000213.1:0-9753 GCA_045588295.1 Acutalibacteraceae bacterium | reverse complement strand
AGTTCATCGGCAACGTCAAGCCTCCATCCTCCTGCGCCAAGGCGGAGCCATTTGCGCAGAATTCCGTTTTCGCCTGCCATATATTCGATATATCCGTCATTTTCTTCGCTGATTTCGGGCAGGATATCAACACCCCACCAGCTCTCGTATTCGTCGGGATAATTTTTGAATTTATACCACTCATAATACGGTGATTCGGGTGAATTATAAGCTCCGTCAACACTGTATCTTTTTTCTTTGTTGAAGTAACGGCTGTCTGCACCCGTGTGGCTGAAAACACCGTCAAGAACAATCTTTATGCCGTGTTGCTGCGCACTTTTGCACAGCGATTCAAAATCGCTTTCATCACCAAGAAGCATATCGATTTTTTCATAGTCCGCCGTGTCGTAACGGTGGTTTGAATGAGCTTCAAAAACAGGGTTCAGATAAATGCAGCCAACGCCGAGCGAGCTGAGATAATCCAGCTTCTGCTCTATGCCTTCAAGGTCACCGCCGAAATAATCGTATTGCGTAATCTTCCCCTGCGAATCGGGCTGCCACATAGGCTTGCCGCCCCAATCGGAGCGCATAACCCTTTCAGGCGGAACGCCGTTTTTATATTTACCCGAAAAATTGAATCTGTCAGGGAAAATCTGATAAATCACAGACCCCTTTATCCAGTCAGGCGTTTCAAAATCCTTTGAATAAACCGTCAGCTGGAAGCTTCCGCCGTCAGGCGAAATTCTGCCCGTGCCGCCGTATGATTTTGTTATATAACTCTTGCCGTATTCATTTTCAATGCTGAATCTGTACCAATACAGCCCCTGCTCACCTGCAGTGAAACTGACAGTCCACCATTCCTCGTTTTCACCTTCGGGTTTTTCCCAAACCATAGGATAAACGTTTTTTTCTCCGCAATCGTTTTCAACAACGAGATCTGCAGCCGTGCAACCGAAGCCGACGGGCAAAACTATGCGCAGAGTAACCTGTGTTCCCTCGCAAACCGCACCGAAAGGTGATTTGTGATATATAAGCCTTGAATTATAGGGAATAAAATCCATCTTGTATGCTTCCTTTGAAAGTTATTGAACCGCTATGCCTGAAACCAAAGCGTTAACAGGTTCGTTATAGGGCATTTCCGTTATGCGCACGAGCACGTCAGTCACAAAATATCCGACGGCAACCAACACCATAATGCTCAGAATAATCAGAATAACGTTTAAAACACGTTTCTTTTTGACCTTTTCTTCATAGCTCGGTTCAGACCCGAAATGCGTTGAAAACTCTGTTATGCTTTCTCTTTGAGAAGGCTTGAGAGCTTTTTCAATAACGCCTTTGTTTTTATTCTTTGCCATAAATCCACCTTTAACAGTAACCGTAAATTTAATTAGTAATAACCTTGATTATGCAAACAGCGACGTGCCTGCAAAGCCCGCAAAAGCAAGCGAGAGCAGACCGACATATATAAGCATAGCGGGAGTACCCTTGAACGCCTTGGGTATATTCCTGTTTTTTTCAAGAGCTGCCGAGCCTTTGCTTATAAGTGCCGCCGCAAGAACAAAAGCTATACCCGCACCGATGCCCGAACCAACCGCAAAAACGAACGAATATGCCGCCGAATCGTTGATGAACGGAACTGCAAAAACAAGGGTGTTGAGCGCAGCTATGCCAAGCGTGCCGAGAAGTTTATCGCTCACTCTGAAAATAAGCTTGAGCACAAGAGCCGCAAAAACATAAACGCCTGCAAGAATGCCGCCGTAAACCGCCGCTTTGCCTGCAAACGGCAGGTCGCTCAGACCGAGAACATTGTTAAGAAGGCTGCATATAACACTTGTTATGACCGAAAAGCTTGAAATCATAACAGCTATTTTACCGAAAGTTCCCGGTTTTTTGGAAACTCTGATTGCTTCGCTCATACCAAGACCCGAGCTGAGAACAAGATTCTGAACAAACACCGTAAAAAGAGCGGTAATAAGCAAATCTGAAACTGTTTTCATTGTGCCTCGCCCTCCTCACCGTTTAAGTCTATGCCGACAGACTTCAAAAAATCCTCAAGGTCTGTTTCAGCCGCACCGAAAATATCGTCGGCAAAGGCTTCTGTAACCATTCCGTCAGAAACAGCTTCAGCTGATACTTTTTCGGCTGTTTCTTTCTCCGGTTCGTGAACAATCTTTTCTTCTGACACGTTTTCTGTTTCTTCCGTTTCTGTGCGGAGTATGAATTTTTTAAGACCTGCCGCAAGAAAACCGAGAAGTATAAGGCAACCGAACGGAAGAGTCATACCCTTGAACGTTATGGGCAGATTAAGCTCAATTCCTGCAAAGGTTGACCTGCCGAGAATTTCTCTGACAGCGCCAGTGAGCAAGAAAATAACCGTGCCGCCAATGCCGCTTGCAAGCGCATCATAAACAGTAAGCTTCATCTTGCTTTTAACGGCAACCTGTTCGCAATGCACCGCAACAACAGAATTAATTGCCGTCAGGGGCAGATAAATTTTCATTCCCAGGCTTATGCCGCCGGGCAAGTAAGTTTCAAGCAGCCAGAGTGCCGGGCAAACAATCGCCAGACCCATCAGCAAATAGAGGGGCATTCTAATCCAACGGGGCAAACCTTTCAGCAATGCGTTCGTTATAACGCTGATAACAAAAAGCTCAGCGCACATTGCCGCCGAAAGAACCGCCGCCTGAGTGAACGTTGTTGATGCCGCAATAACAGGGCAAAGACCGACAAGCTGAACAAGAACGGGGTTATACTGCACCGCGCCTTTTTTAAGCGCATCTTTAAAAGAAATAGGGTTGTTCATTCGGCGCTCACCTCCTTGCGTGAGGGCTTATTTTTGCCCTTGAGGGATGATTTTTTGCCGAATTTCGGAATATTATTTAATGCAGAATCAAGCAACGGTCTGAGAGCGTTTGCCACCAGAACGGCAAAACAAACGGGTTCTTCGTATGCGCCAAGCAGACGCATGGCCATACAAACCGCACCGCAAACTGCACCGTAAATTATCTTGTTGATTATTTTTTCAGGCTGGGTTACAGGGTCGGTAACAAAGAAAACCGCGGCAAAAAGAAGCGAACCCGAACAAAGCTCGGGAATAAGGTTTGTTCTGAAAGACGCCGTAACTCTGGGAAAAAGAGCAACCATAAGAACGCAAACCGCAATAAAGCCGGCTGAAGAAACAAGAGCCTTCGGGCGCCTGATAAGCAGATATACCGCGCAGGCAACCATCAGCAGTGCGCAACCTGTGCCCATCGGGCCTGCAACGTTACCGCCGAGAATATCGTAAATGCTTGCTTCACCAACGTAAACTGCTCTGCCGTTAAGGAGCAACGAGCCCAGAGAGGTTGCGCCGAAAAGACTTCCGCGCACACCTTCGCTAAAAGAAAAAACCTGATCTTCAAAGCAAACGCTTGCAAAGGCAAAACCTGCTGCCGCAGGAACAAAAGGAACTTTAAGGCTGCCGCCAAACGGAATTTTAACAACGGCAACGGCAAACAGCGAAGCCAGCGCGGGCACGTAAAACGGCACGTTAACGGGCATCATCATCGCAATTGCCGCCCCCGTAAAAATGCTTCCCAAATCACCGATATCTATTTTTCTGTTAACAATAATTCCTGCCAGAATATCGGTTATAACCGCCGAAGCAACACCTGCTAAAACAACAAGCAGACTGCGCGCTCCGTAATACCAATACGCCATAAAGCAGGGAGCAAGAAGCATCAGCAGATAATCGCCGTATATACTCTTTGCGCTCATTTTATTAAGTTTTTCGGCACCGTTTGCCACGGCTCTCACCTCTTTGCTTCCATTATTTATTCATTGCACACGGCAAATAAAAATCATATTATAGTTAGTAGCCGCACAACAAGGAGGTTATGCGTTATGCAAATAAATTCCCCGTCGGAAAACAGGATAACAGTTGAACTCACCGCACCTGATATGCGTGAGCTGGATATTACATATGAGGAAATGGATTATGCCTCGATTGAAACAAGGCGTGTAATATGGACTGTGCTTGATGCCGCAGGCAAGCATCTCGGCAGAGAGCTTGACCTTTCACGCAGAATGCTGATTGAAGCCTCACCGCTTGCAGGCGGAGGCTGTGCCCTGACCTTTACTTTGCTCGATACCGCTGTTAAACCCCGTCGCCCGATGCTCATAAAACAGGCAGGCAACCTCATCTGCGATTTTGAAAGCCTTGACTGCTTGTATGATGCCGCAAAACAGTGTAAAACCGAGCTGAGTATAAAAAGCAGTCTTTATGAGAATAACGGCAGATACAGGCTTGTGATAAATTCGCCGTTTGACCTCAGCTTGCTTGAACACCGCCTGTGTGAGTTTGCAAAATGCAGAAGATGCGAAAACCTTGAGGTTGAGCATATACGCGAGCACTGGTCATTGCTTGCCGAGGGCAACGCTCTTAACATACTGCAAAGCAAAAATCAGTTATAAGCTTTTTCTGCTTTATCGCGGAGCATACCTATAACCTCTGCAGGGTTTTCTGCTCCAAAAACAGCACTGCCCGCAACAAAAACGTTTGCGCCTGCAGCCGCCGCAATTTCAACGGTTTCGGCGTTTATTCCGCCGTCAACCTGAATATCAACGTCAAGACCTCTGCGTTTGATTTCAGAACGCAGGGTCTTTACTTTTGCCATTGTTTCGTGCATAAACGACTGTCCGCCGAAGCCGGGCTCGACCGTCATAACAAGCACCATTGAAAGCTTTTCAAGGTAAGGAAAAACCTCCTCTGCCGCCGTTGCAGGTTTTATGCTGATGCCTGCTTTGCAGCCGCTTTCAATAATCTTATTAACCGTTTCGTCAACGGGCGAAGAACTTTCATAATGGAAAGTGATTATATCCGCACCTGATTTTTTGAAGTCGTCAATATATTTAAGCGGATTCTGTATCATCAGATGAACGTCAAAAACAAGGTTTGTTTTGCTTCTGACGCTTTTGATAACGGGCGCGCCAAAAGAAATATTGGGCACAAAGCAACCGTCCATAACGTCAAGATGCAGATAATCTGCGCCGCCTTTTTCAACCCTTACCGCTTCTGAGCCGAGAGCTGAAAAATCGCTTGCAAGCACTGACGGAGAAATCTTTATCATAATTAAACCTTCCTTTCGCCGCAAAAGACAACACTGACGGCATTATAATCTGTAATATTATATCAGCTTTATATTATCAGGTCAATAAATATAAAAATAAATTAACAATTTATTTTATTAATAAAACACTTTACAAAACTGTAATTTTGTTACATAATAAAGAGTGATATATTATAAATTATTGTCATCATTCCGCCTTGCGGCGCGCTCAACACTGAAGGAAAGAAAAAATGAAAAACAAACAAGAAAAAAAGAACGAAAAAAAGACAGCAGCTCAGAATTTTTCGCTGATGAAGCGCTTTTTCCCTTATCTGAAAAAGCATCTCGGCACAGAGCTTATCGTGCTCACCTGCGCCGCAACCTCTGCCGCGTGTGAAATTATTCTGCCTCTCATCGTGCGTGAGATAACCAATCAGGGGGTTGCAGACCCTGCGGGTCTTACCGTTAAACTCATTCTCACAATCGCGGCTGCTTACATAGGCTTAAGAGGATTGGACAGCCTTGCAAGCTTCTGCCAGTCATACTGGGGCCACAAGATGGGCACAAAAATTGAAAATTCAATGCGTGAAGATATGTTTGACCATCTTCAGACCCTCTCTTTCACGTTTTTTGATAACACAAAGGTCGGCCAGCTTATGAGCCGTATGACTTCAGACCTTTTTGACATTGCGGAATGGGCGCATCACTTCCCTGAAATGCTGCTTATGACCGTTGTCAAATTCATCGCCAGCTTCTTTATTTTTGCAGAGATGGATTACCGCTTTGCAATTGCAATTTTTATTCTGATGCCGTTTATGATAATTTTCACAAAACGTTCAAGAACAAAAATGCGTGACACTTTCAAAGAAGGCAGACATCAGGTTGGCGAAATCAACGCAAGAATCGAAGACAGCCTTCTCGGCGTCAGAGTTGTGCGTTCTTTCACAAATGAAAAAACAGAAAAAGAAAAATTTTCAAAAGGCAATGAGCAATACGTTGTAATCAGAAACAAAAGCCACAAATATATGTCACAGTTTCACGCAACGGTCAAGCTTCTTGACGGCATAACGTATATCTGCGTTGTTGCAATCGGTGCGCTTCTTATGAAAAACGGCTTGACCGATGCAGGCGATTTTGCCGCAAGCCTTCTGCTTATTTCAACGCTTCTCGGCTCAATCCGCACCATAGTTGATTTCAGCGAACAGTTCAGCAGAGGTATAACGGGCGTTGAACGTTTTGCTGAAATTATGGATGAAAAAGCCGATATCGTTGACAGCGAAAATGCCGTTGATATCACTGACGTTCAGGGTGAAATTGAATTCAGAAACGTTTGCTTCAGTTATGTGAAAGGTGAAAAAGAAATTCTTCACAACCTTAATCTGCACCTTAAAAAGGGCGAAAATCTTGCTCTTGTCGGCCCCAGCGGCGGCGGCAAAACAACCCTCTGCAATCTCATCCCCCGTTTCTATGAGCCTGAAAGCGGTGAGATTCTGGTTGACGGCAAAAACATAAAAGATATCACCTTGCACTCGCTGCGTTCAAACATCGGCGTGGTTGCTCAGGACGTTTATCTTTTCAGCGGCACAATCCGTGATAACCTTATCTACGGCAAGGCAGACGCCACCGAAGAAGAGCTTATCGAGGCAACCAAAAAAGCAGGCGCTCACGATTTTATCAGCGCTCTGCCTGACGGTTACGATACGTATATCGGTGAAAGAGGCGTTAAGCTCTCAGGCGGTCAGAAACAAAGAATTTCAATCGCCAGAGTTTTCCTCAAGAATCCGCCCATTCTTCTGCTTGACGAAGCAACCTCCGCTCTTGGTAACGAAAGCGAAAAGCTTGTTCAGGAATCGCTTGAACGCCTTGCAAAGGGCAGAACAACCCACACCATTGCACACCGCCTGACAACCATCCGCAACGCCGATAAAATCGTTGTTCTCACAGAGGATGGCGTTGCAGAGCAGGGCTCGCACAAAGAGCTGATGCAGAAAGACGGCATCTATGCAAATATGTATAATATGTACGCAATCATATAAATAATTTTCGCAAGAAAGGATATATAACTATGCTTAAAAACATCTCCCCCATCATTTCCCCCGAGCTTCTTAAAATTCTTATGGAAATGGGTCACGGTGACGAAATCGTTATCGGTGACGGCAATTTCCCTGCAGCTTCTAACGCAAAAAGACTTGTTCGTCTTGACGGTCACGGCGTTAACGAAGTTCTTGAGGCTATTCTTAAGCTGATGCCTCTTGATACATACGTTGAAGCTCCCGTTGCTCTTATGGATAACGGTGACGCTTCAAATCCCCCTCCCATCTGGGCTGATTACAAAAAGACTGTTACAGCTGAAGAAGGCGACAAAAACTTTGAGCTTGTTGAGCGTTTTGCTTTCTATGACAGAGCAAAAGAAGCTTATGCAATCATCGCAACAGGCGAAACAGCTATCTATGCAAACATCATCCTTAAAAAAGGCGTTGTTATTCAGTAAGTAAGAACACTAAAGGAGATTTCCTATGAACAAACGAGTTCTTGCCATTGACTTCGGTGCTTCCAGCGGCAGAGCCATTCTGGGCACCTTTGACGGCAAAAAAATCACTCTTGAAGAAGTTCACCGCTTCTCAAACGACCCCGTAAAGGTCGGCGACACAATGTATTGGGACGTTCTTCGCCTTTTCCACGAAATCAAGCAGGGCATTGTTAAAGCCAAGCTTGCAGGCGGTTTTGACAGCGTGGGCATCGATACCTGGGGCGTTGATTTCGGCCTGATTGACGAATTCGGCTGCCTGCTTGAAAACCCGATTCATTACAGAGATGAACGCACAAAGGGTCTTATCGAAGAATGCGCCGAAACCGTTCCCAATGCCGAATTCTACGGCACAACAGGCATTCAGTTTATGGAGCTTAACACCGTTTATCAGCTCTATGCACTCAAAAAATACCGTCCCCATATGCTTGAAAGAGCAGATAAAATTCTCTTTATGCCTGACCTTTTCGGCTATATGCTAACAGGCAAAATGACAACCGAATATTCAATCGCAACAACCTCACAGATGATTGACCTCAAAACAAAAAAATGGGCAACTCCTCTGCTTGACAGGCTCGGAATCCCCTCAAGGTTGCTTTGTGACGTTGCTCCGTCAGGCACTGTTCTGGGCAAAATCAGAGCCGATATCTGCGCTGAATGCGGCATTCCCGAGGTTGACGTTATCAGCGTTTGCGGCCACGATACACAGAGCGCAATCACCGCCGTTCCTGCAGAAGAAAGCGATTTCGCCTTCCTCTCAAGCGGCACGTGGTCACTCTTCGGCACAGAGCTTGACAAGCCCATTGTTGACGAAAAATCAATCGCAATGAACGTTACAAACGAGGGCGGTTACAACGAAAAAGTCGGCTTCCTTAAGAACATCATCGGTCTTTGGCTGATTCAGGAAAGCCGCCGCCATTGGAACAGACACGGCAGCGATTATTCATATGCAGACCTTGAAAAGCTTGCCCTTGCGGCAGAGCCTTTCAAGTGTTTCATCGACCCCGATTCGCCTGAATTTGTGCCTCACGGCAACATTCCTGAAAGAGTTCGCGAATATTGCCGCAAAACAGGTCAGGCCGTGCCCGAAAGCGTTGGCGAGGTTATGCGTTGCATCTATGAAAGCCTTGCAATGAAATACCGCTTAACCCTTGAAAAGCTTGAGGAATGCACAGGAAAAACCTACCCTGCAATCCACGTTATCGGCGGCGGAACAAAGGATACTCTGCTTTGCAAAATGACCGCCTGCTCCTGCGGCAGAAAGGTTGTTGCTGGCCCGATTGAGGCTACCGTTCTCGGCAATATTCTTGTTCAGCTTCTCTCCTGCGGCGCTGTCGCAGACATTGACGAAGCAAGAAAAATCGTCCGCGAAAGCGAAAATACAGTTGAATATATCCCCGAAAACACCACCGAATGGTCAGCAGCTTACGAAAGATTCAAGGCTGTTGTTAATTCATAAAAATTAAAACTTCATCACATAGAAAGGATTTGATTAAAATGGCAAAAAACAGACTTATCGGCGATTATCCCGTAATCGGCATTCGCCCCATCATTGACGGCAGAAGAGGTCCCCTTAAGGTTAGAGAATCCCTCGAAGACCAGACAATGAATATGGCAAAGGCAGCAAAGGCTCTCTTTGAAGAAAACCTTCGCTATTCAAACGGTGAACCCGTAAAGGTTGTTATCGCTGACACAACAATCGGCAGAGTTGCAGAAGCAGCAGCCTGCGCAGCAAAGTTCAAGAAGGAAGGCGTTGACATCACTCTTTCCGTCACTCCCTGCTGGTGCTACGGTTCAGAAACAATGGATATGGATCCCAACACAATCAAGGGTGTTTGGGGCTTCAACGCAACTGAAAGACCCGGCGCAGTTTACCTTGCAGCTGTTCTTGCCGCTCACGCCCAGAAGGGTCTGCCTGCATTCGGCATCTACGGCAAGGACGTTCAGGATGCTGATGACACATCAATGCCCGACGACGTTAAAGAAAAGCTTCTCCGCTTCGGTCGCTCCGCTGTTGCAGTTGCAACAATGAGAGGCAAGAGCTATCTTCAGATCGGCTCAACCTGCATGGGTATTGCCGGCTCAGTTATCGACCCCGATTTCATCGAAGAATATCTCGGCATGAGAGTTGAATCAGTTGACGAGGTTGAAATCATTCGC
>JAZNDY010000212.1:0-3918 GCA_045588295.1 Acutalibacteraceae bacterium | reverse complement strand
GGTGCTGACACATCAGACGCTTCACTTGCTCCCATCTGGGAACTCATGGCTGCTGTTGACGAATACATCCCCACACCCGACCGTAAGGCAGACCTTCCCTTCCTTATGCCCGTAGAAGACGTATTCACAATCACAGGCCGTGGTACAGTTGCTACAGGTAGAGTTGAAAGAGGTCAGCTCAAGACTTCAGAAGAAGTTGAAATCGTTGGTCTTACTGACGAAAAGAGAAAGACTGTTGTTACAGGTATCGAAATGTTCCGCAAGATCCTCGACTATGCTGAGGCTGGCGACAACATCGGTGCTCTCCTTCGTGGTGTTCAGAGAAGCGAAATCGAACGTGGTCAGGTTCTCTGCAAGCCCGGTTCAATCAACCCCCACACAAAGTTCAAGGGTCAGGTTTACGTTCTTACAAAGGAAGAAGGCGGCCGTCATACTCCCTTCTTCAACAACTACCGTCCTCAGTTCTACTTCAGAACAACTGACGTTACAGGCGTAATCAGCCTTCCTGAAGGCACAGAAATGTGCATGCCCGGCGATAACGTTGATATGGATGTTGAACTCATCACTCCTATCGCTATCGAAAAGGGTCTCCGCTTCGCTATCCGTGAAGGCGGCAGAACAGTTGGTTCAGGCGTTGTTATCGAAATCAACGAATAATTAAAAAATGTTTTTGGGAGCAGTCGCAAGGCTGCTCCTTTTTTCTTCAGATAATGCAGCATAAAAAAATCCTCACAGGTGAACTGTGAGGATTTTTCTGTTATATGAGTATTATTTTATGCCTTCCTCAACTGCGATGTGTGCACAGATTTTGAGGATTTCTGTTATTTCTTTCGGATAATCGGGCAGATAAAAGCTGTTGTCAAGAATGCTTTCTTTAAAAATCATTTCGTAAAAACAAGCTCCGGCAAGGTAACAACCCAAATCGTTGCCGTGGAATCCGTCTTCGGTCAGTTTGTCGCCTATAATGCTCTGCCTGGCTGTTTCCCAAGCTCTGCCGCTTGGAATGATTAATTCTATATCAGCTTCGTCTGTGGCTTCAATGCAGCTTTCCGTGAGCGCACGGTACATTTCAGCCTGATTGTGCTTATATGTTGCAAATGCAGGGTGCTGAGAGCCTTTTTCATATGCCCACGTCTGGTGAAACATAAGCTCTGCTTGGGGTTGAACCATTCTGCAATATTCTGCAAGCTCGGAAAGATAGGGGGTGTAGCTTTCTCTGACGCCGCTTAATGCACTGCCTTGCTGCAAAGTAATTATATCCCATTCTTCGTCTTCAACGGCTTCGTGCAGAGCTACTCCGTCAGGGCGGCTCATTTCAGTTTCAAACGGCAGATAAACCTCATAGTCGTAATCAGCCTTTTCTTCGCGCAGATTTTTCCAGTGCTGTTCAAGCGAGCAACCGCCGATAAAAAGGTTACAAAGAAGCAGTTCTTTGCCTGCTGCCTTTGCCATATGCGGCAGAAACTTGTGTGCGTTTGTTGAAAAGCTGTTGCCTATTGACAAAACGTTCATTTCTTACCTCCGTTTTTAGCAGGCAGAAGACCTTTGAGTGTTGTGAGTTCATTTTTGGGAGTGCATTTTTCCATTGCAGCAATGTAGAAAGTGATAAGGAAAAGATAGGGGAACGGGGAGAAAATACCGGGATTAACAAGCGACATCAGTTCAAGACCAATGTAAGAAATAAACATAAACATATTAAAGAGCGAAACGTTCTTTAAAAGAACCTTGATTCTTTCAACAACAATAAATGCATATGCGGCAACGCCTACAAGACCGAAGCTGCCGATAACCTGAATAGGGGAGCAATGGTACCAGCAAAGCGTAAATTTGGCGTTGTTATGCACGTCGTTGTTGCCCATATAACCAAGACCTCTGCCGAAGATGACGTTGGATTTAAAGTCGCCCCATCCTCTTTTGATAAGGTTGATGCGGATGGTGTTTTCACTGTATGCAAAGAGTCTTTCGATGGTGTAGCTGAGCAGGTTGAGAATGGGCTTGATTGCAATTAAAGCGCATCCGAAAGCAGCGCCGATGAATATAAGAATGTGCTTTCTGTGAGGTTTATCAACAATAAGCATAAAGATAAGGCAGATTCCGAGTTCGATAAGTCCAAAAATCATACCGCCTCTTGAACCTGTGAAAAGCATAGTTACATATGAGAGGATGCCGATGAAGAAATAGGGAAATTTTTTCATTGACAGGTAGAAGGGGAAGGGCATTGCGAGCATAAGAACAGTTGATGCGTTGTTTCGCCACTGGAATGCAAGCATAGTGGGGTTGGCAAGGAATTCGTCAATGCGGCTGATGTATTCTTCACATACGCAGACAAAAAGAAAGAGAATAAGCGCTGTCATAATTTCGGCAAATCGTTGCGAGAAAACGTAATCCTCACGCACCTTGCTGTGTTCAAACGAGCCGAGGAAGAACGTGTAGACCATCAGCATACCGAAGCCGAGCAGAAACACATAAAAAAGCGAGGTGGGGGTAAAATATTCCTTGAAGCTTATGCTGCCTATGCCGCCAACGGTGACAGCAATTGAAGTTGCAAGGATGCTGTAGAAGCATTTTCCTCTTGAAAGCTTAACCTTAAACCTGAAAAAATGAGTAAAAAACAAAATTACAATGGGCGGAGCCATCCACCAGAATTTAATGAAATCGTCAAACGAGTTCTTGCACCGTATTGCAAAGCAGGTAACAAACAAAACAGATTGCAAAACAGGCAAAAAGTCATCGGTAACGGCAAAGCAAGCTGCTATGATAAGAGCAAACACAAGAGTGCCGAAAACCTCTTGACCGATGATTGCAAAAAAACTGCCGAGAGCAAAAAGGAAAATTGAGAAGTACTTTGAAAAGATAAATTTTCTGAATTTATCATCCAAAGTCTTCAGTGTGTTTGTGCACTTATTACTCATATAATTTCTCCACCAAACTGTCATAGATTTTGGTCATATATAATAAATAATATCATAAAGAATTATAATGTCAACAGGAGTTACAATTTTGTAATCAGCATATTTCTATGCTATTTATTACAATATTGTTAATTTTTGCTAAAACCATCTTGACAGGTGCGAAAAAAGGGACTACAATTAATTAGCACTCAAGAGCGCAGAGTGCTAATTGAAATGTATTAAATTATTTGGAGGTAATAGATATGACACTCAGACCCCTTGCTGACAGAGTTGTTGTAAAGTTTGTTGAAATTGAAGAAACAACAACCAGCGGTATAATCCTTGCTCCTTCGGCTCAGGAAAAGCCCCAGGTTGCAGAGGTTATTGCCGTAGGTCCCGGCGGAATCGTTGACGGCAAAGAAATTGAAATGTACGTTAAAGTTGGCGATAAGGTAATCACAGGCAAATATGCCGGCACAGAGGTAAAACTCAATAAAGAGGAATACATCATCGTTCGTCAGAGCGATATTCTTGCAGTTGTAGAATAAGGAGGTAAGCACTAATGGCAAAGCAGATTATTTATGGCGAAGAAGCCCGCAAGGCTCTTCAGGCAGGCGTTGATAAGCTTGCAAACACAGTTAAAATCACACTCGGCCCCAAGGGCAGAAACGTTGTTCTTGATAAAAAATACGGCGCACCCCTCATCACAAACGACGGTGTAACAATCGCAAAAGAAATCGAGCTTGAAGATGCTTTTGAGAATATGGGCGCACAGCTTGTTAAGGAAGTTTCAACAAAGACAAACGACGTTGCAGGTGACGGCACAACAACAGCAACTCTTCTTGCCCAGGCTCTTATCAGAGAAGGTATGAAGAACGTTACTGCAGGTGCAAACCCCATGGTTGTCAAAAAGGGTATGGCAAAGGCTGTTGAGGCTGCAGTTGCACAGGTAAGAGAAAACTCAAAACCTGTTTCAAGCACAGAAGATATCGAAAGAATTGCAACAATTTCTTCCGCTGACGAAGAA
>JAZNDY010000211.1:0-4682 GCA_045588295.1 Acutalibacteraceae bacterium | reverse complement strand
TTAAAGCCCGTTATATTTGCCGATTTGTATAAAAATTTTTAAAATAATTACCATTTTTTTCATCACAGCACTTGTTTTGTTAATTTCTTTTTAGTATAATTAAACAGTATTTATCTTGGGTCAAAATGACCTTTCGGAAAGGTGTGGTTTTATGCTCGGCAAATATGTCAGAGTCAGGGTTACCAACCCAATCCGCTCCGTAAACAGGCAATTCGGTTTTGTTTATCAGCTTAATTTTGGTGCTATCGAGGGCAAAAAACGCTATGACAGCGTTTCTTCCGGTGCTTATATTATGGGCATCAATCACCCCGTCAGAACGTTTGACGGCAGAGTTATTGCCGCAATCAAAAGAGCTGACGGCAGCCCTACGGTTTACGTTGTGGCTCCCAAAAGTATGCGCTTCATTTCTTATCAGATTGAAGACGCTCTTGCATTTGCGGAAAGCGGCAGAAATTATAAGCTTGAATGCCTTTATGAGCGTTCTTGCGGCGCGGTTGTTTACCGCTTTATCAATGATGAGGTTCGTTATCTGCTCATCAAAAACAGGCGCAGCACTCATTGGGGCTTCCCTAAGGGTCACGTTGAAAAGGGTGAAACCTTTGAGCAAACGGCAATCAGAGAAGTGCTTGAAGAAACAGGCATCCACATTCAGATTCTTCCTCAGTTTGCCTCAAAATCAGAGTATACCATTCAGGGCAGGGTAGAAAAATCAGTTACCATCTTCCTTGCCAAAACCAAAGACACTCAAACAACAATTCAGCACGAAGAAATTGAAGATTATATCTGGCTCAGTTATGAAAAAGCGCTTGAAACTTTGCGTTTTATTAATGACAGAAACATTCTTCAGAGCGCTCACGATTATTTAGTTAACCAGAATATTATTGATTAAGGAGCATTTTATGGTTGAATCCATAGTAACCTCAATGGTTGATTTCTTTAAGGATTATATCCCTGAAGAGCTTGTTGTGTTTTTAATATCAATGTTTCCTGTTCTTGAGCTTCGCGGCGGTATGATTGCCGCTTCCATTCTTGACGTTGATCTTATTAAAGCTTTGATTATTTGCTACGCCGGCAACGTGTTGCCTCTGCCTTTTATTCTTCTTTTTATCAGAAAAATCTTTCAGTTTCTCAAACGGTTCAAGAAGGTCAGCAAAATCATTGAAAAGCTTGAAATCAGAGCAATGCGTAAGAGTGAGAAAGTTCAGAAATACAGGTTCTGGGGTTTGTTCTTTTTTGTTGCTTTGCCTTTGCCGGGCACGGGCGGCTGGACGGGTTCGCTGATTGCCGCTTTGCTTGATATGCGTTTGAAGCGTTCTATACCGACCATCCTCCTCGGCGTTCTTGCCGCAGACCTTATTATGGCAATCGTTTCTTACGGTCTGCTCGGCGCATTGGGTTTATAAAAAAAGAAACACAGCGTTCACTTTTTTGTGAAACGCTGTGTTTTTTTGTTCTTTAATTATTTTGTCTTATAATAATTATTGCAAAGTTCAATAAGCTTTGCGAGCCTTGAAGCCACGTCTTCAGGTGAACCGCTGATATTACCCTGAAGCCAGCTGACTATAACCTGCTTTGCACCTGCGGTGGTGTAAGTGAGATAAAGAACAGCTTCGGATAAATCCTTTGTGGGGTCTTTTTCAAGAAGATTCGCAATTGTATCTTCATAATAAACTTCAATAAGTCTGTTAATGAAGTTGTTAAGGAAGCTGGTCTGCATAAGCATCTTGTAATAATCAAAATCAGCATAAAGATGGTTGCAGATAACCGTGAGGAAATCCGTTGAATTATGAATGCTGCTGTTTTGGTCTTTTGACTGGTTAACAAGGTTTATCATCTTTTTCAGTTCTTCGGTTTCAATCTGCTCAAGCACACTGTAAATATCGGGGTAATGAGCATAGAATGTTCCGCGGCTGATATCGGCTTCTCTGATAATATCAGAAACTGTAATCTTGTTAAGATCTTTTTGGTGCATAAGTGTTGCAAGTGCTTTTTTTATTAAACTTTTGGAACGGATAGCGCTCCTGTATTCTGCTTTTGCCATATTTCTCTCTCCCAAAAATTCATTTATATAAAAATAAACTAATTTTTCTTAATTGTCAATAACTAACATAAAAATTTAACACTTTGTTAGAATATTTATTCATCATTTATTGACTGAAAATTTTAATGATGATATAATTATTACATTATTATTCCGAAAGAAGGCAGATTTATGAAACTTGTTGCTCACACTGAAGCCGTTGCTCCCAGAATCGGTGATGAAATTGCCGTCAGAATGATCAGCACCAGCGGTTTTGACGGCATTGATTATTCTATGTTTTTTATGGAAGAGGACGATAATCCGCTTGAAAAAGAAGGCTTCAGAAAATATATTAAAAATCTGCGTAATATTGCAACCGTTAACGGTGTCAGCTTTGAGCAGGCGCACGCCCCGTTCCCTTCAATGAAAGAGGGCAACACAGAATATAACAAAAAGCTTGATTATAAGCTCAAAAGAGCTCTTGAAGTAACAGGTTTGCTTGATGCAAAAATCTGCGTTGTTCACCCTGTTCAGTTCAGTAATTGCCAAAAAGAACGCAACATCGAGCTTTATAAAAACCTTGAACCTTATGCCCGTGATTTCGGTGTTAAAATTGCGCTTGAAAATATGTGGGGCCGTGACGGTGAAAAAATCGTGCCCAACGTTTGCAGCAACGCACCTGAATTCAACGATTATTTTGATTCTCTTGAATCCGATGCCTTTACTTGCTGTCTTGACCTTGGTCATTGCGGCCTTGTGGGCGATGATGCCGCTTCAATGATAAGACAAATGGGCAACAAACGCCTTGGCGCGCTTCATATTCATGATAACGATAACTTCCACGATTCTCACACTCTGCCTTACCTTATGGAAATGGACTGGGATTCCATTCTCAAAGCACTCGGCGAGATTGATTATAAAGGTAACTTCACTTATGAAGCCGGCAACTTCTTCACAGGCTTCCCTGAAGATTTGCTGCCTGCCTGTATGCGTTTTGCTCACGACGTTGGCAGAAGTATGATAAGAAAGATTGAAAAATACAGGGTATAATTATGAATTCTTTTGTTTGCCCCGTTTGCGGCGGCTCGCTTTTAATGGCAGGCAACAGCCTTAAGTGTGACCGTTTGCATAATTATGATATTTCCAGATTCGGCTACGTTAATTTGCTGATGTCCTCAAAATCATCAGCAAAACGTCACGGTGATGACAGGCTGATGGTCAGAGCAAGGCGCGATTTTCTTGATAAAGGTTATTATAAATTTCTTTGTGACGAGCTTTGCCGTGTTTGCCTTGAAAGCCTTGCAGGCGGCTCTTGCGTGCTTGATGCAGGCTGCGGAGAGTGCTATTATTCATCCGCAATTCTCAATGCTTTTGCGTCAAACGGTGTTGACGTCAATATGAGCGGCGTTGATATTTCCAAAGATGCGCTTGAGTTTGCTTTTAAGAGAAAAAGCGGTGTAACAACAGCGGTTGCAAGTGTGTTTAATCTGCCTGTTGCCGATGAATCCGTTGATGCCGTGCTTAACGTTTTTTCGCCGGAAGCGTTTGATGAATACAGGCGCGTGCTGAAATCCGGCGGCTTGCTTATCAGAGTTGTGCCGCTTAAAGAACATCTTTTTGAGCTGAAACAGGCTGTTTATGACACGCCTTATTATAACGACCCCGTTGAGCTTTTGCTTGACGGTTTTGTTCTTGAAAAAGAGGTTCAGATTGAAAACGTGATTGCTCTTGATTCGAACGATGATATTCAGAATCTTTTCAGAATGACACCTTATTATTATAAAACTTCCGCAAGTGACCAGCAGAAGCTTGAACAGCTTGATTTTCTTCAGACAAAAGCGCAGTTCAGCCTCAGGGTTTACAGAAAGGATAATTGATATGCATAAAAGATTAGCCAAAACACCGCCAATGGGCTGGAACAGTTGGGTTTGCTACGGCGCCGCCGTTAACGAAGAGCAGCTTCTTGCCAACGCTGATTATATGGCAGAGCATCTTAAAGAATACGGCTGGGAATACGTTGTTTGCGATATTCAGTGGTCTGAACCGACTGCAGACAGTTTCTATTATCATTATTTTGCTCCACTTTGTATGGATGAATATTCGCGCCTTATTCCTGCAGTTGAAAGGTTTCCCTCTTCAGCAGGCGGCAAGGGCTTCAAGCCCATTGCCGATTATATCCATTCGCTCGGTCTTAAGTTTGGCATTCATATTATGCGCGGCATTCCCAGGCAGGCGGCTCACCTTAACACAAAAATCAAATGTGATGGCGTAACAGCAAGAGATATTGCAAATCCTTCTTCAATCTGTTCGTGGAACCCTGATATGTACGGTCTTTATCCCGATAACAAGGGTGCGCAGGAATATTACGATTCCATTTTTGAACTCTATGCTTCCTGGGGCGTGGATTACATAAAATGTGACGATATTGCCAACACAGAAATTTTTCCGCATAACCCTTATTCTGCAAGACGGGAAATTGAAATGCTTCGCAAGGCAATTGATAACTGCGGCAGAGATATGGTTCTCAGCCTTTCTCCCGGACCTGCACCCGTATGGGAACATGAGCATCTTGCTTCTCATGCAAATATGTGGCGAATAACCGATGATTTCTGGGACGAATGGAGTAAGCTCCACGCTATGTTTGAGCGCTGCTTTGCCTGGC
>JAZNDY010000210.1:0-8371 GCA_045588295.1 Acutalibacteraceae bacterium | reverse complement strand
CTTTAACGATTGCCTTGCGAGCCTCATATCTGTCCATACCTGCGTATGCGGGATAATCGTCGGTAATCTTCGCATCGTCCGTCATACAGTTGATAACGGGAAGATTGTGGCGAAGGCCGACCTCAAAGTCGTTGGGGTCGTGAGCAGGTGTGATTTTAACAACACCCGTGCCGAAATCCATTTCAACGTATTCATCGGCAACAACGGGAATTTCTCTGTGAACGATGGGAAGGATAAGAGTTTTGCCAATCATATCCTTATATCTTTCATCGTTGGGATTAACAGCAACAGCGGTATCACCGAGAAGAGTTTCGGGTCTTGTTGTTGCAAGCATAAGATAGCCGCTGCCATCCTTGAAGGGATAGCGAAGATGCCAGAAATGACCTGCCTGATCTTCATATTCAACTTCAGCATCTGAAATTGATGTGAGACAATGGGGACACCAGTTGATGATTCTTTCGCCTCTGTAGATAAGACCCTTTTCATAGAGTCTGCAGAAAACTTCAAGAACTGCCTTGCTGCAGCCTTCATCAAGAGTGAATCTTTCTCTGTCCCAGTCGCAGGATGAACCCATCTTCTTGAGCTGTTCGATGATTCTGCCGCCGTACTGTTCTTTCCATTTCCATGCACGCTCAAGGAAACCTTCTCTGCCGAGATCCTCCTTTGTTATGCCTTCAGCCTTCATAGCTTCAACAATCTTTGCTTCAGTAGCAATTGAAGCGTGGTCTGTGCCGGGAAGCCAGAGTGCATCATAGCCCTGCATTCTTCTCCAACGGATAAGGATATCCTGAAGAGTGTTATCAAGGGCGTGACCCATATGGAGCTGACCTGTGATATTGGGAGGCGGAATAACGATTGTATAAGGTTTCTTATCCTCTTCTACTTTTGCGTGAAAATACTTACCTTTGAGCCAAAAATCGTAAATTCGGTCTTCAACGTTTTTGGGATCATACTTTGTTGCAAGTTCTTTTGCCATAAAAATGACCGTCCTTTCTTGTGAGGCATAAAAAAATCGCCTCACGGATTTAATAATAAATCAATGAGACGAGTAAAATTACCCGCGGTACCACTCAAATTGCACGGTAAACGTGCCGCTCTTTGGGCACTGACAAGCCCTATGCACTGACGCAGCATTCTCGGACGGGTTCTACTGACCTTAACGGATTTCTTCCCATCGGCCCAGGGGCTACAGCTTTCATCTGACGCTCATCGGCTTGCACCAACCGCCGACTCTCTGAGAGCACTTTTATGACGCCCTCCCCTTCAATGCCTTTATATTAAATTGCAAGTATATTAACATAATAATTTTAAATTGTCAATATAAATTTACCGAAAAAGGTTGGGTGATCAAATGAACTTAAAAACAAATCTTATGAAAAACACTCTGATTATGACAGCAACAAATCTGATTATGCGAACGGTTGCGGTCAGCTTCAACGCATATCTTACTTCGAAAATAGGTTCAGCAGGCATAGGCTTATTTCAGCTGATAATAACGGTGTATTCAATGGCCGTAACATTCTCTTGCGCCGGAATAAAGCTGGCAAGCACCAGGGTTAGCGTTGAAATCAAGACAAACGGAGAAAACGATATAAACAAATCAATGCGTATGTTTGATTTATATGCATTTTTCTGCGGCGTTTTAATTTTTCTTATGCTGTCTGCATTTTCAGACGTTATCTCGCGTTTATGGGTATCTGATATGCGCTCACAAATATCTTTGCAGATTCTCGCTTTGAGCCTGCCGTTTGTTGCAATGTCTGCATCTTTAAGCGGATATTTTACCGCAAACAATCTGATAACGCAGTATTCTTTTATCCAGCTGGTTGAACAAAGCGTTAAAATAGCAGTTGCAATACTTCTTCTCAACAGCATCAAAGTTTATGAAATAAAATATGCGTGTGCCGCCGTTGCCGCATCAATAACCGTATCAGAAGCTGTATCATTTATATTCTCTTTCATTCTCAAAACAACCAAAACACCACCAAAAACCGACAAATCGGCAATAGCATTAAGACGATTGCTGCGCATCGCCATACCTGATGCCGCAGGAACCTGCGCGAGAAGTGTTTTACTGACAATCGAGCATCTTATGATACCTAAAGGTTTTGAAAAATCCGGCAGCGGAAGCAAAGCGGCGCTCTCTGCATACGGTAACATTCACGCAATGGCACTGCCTGTTTTACTTTACCCCTGCGCTCTTCTCACATCTTTTTCAGCACTTATTATACCGGAACTTGCGGCAAAAAATGAACGCAAAGATAAAAACGGAATAAGCCGAAGTGTTGAAAAAAACCTTAAACGGACTTTGATTTATTCTTCTGTTTGCGCGCTCATTATCGCAGCATTTGCACCGATGATTTCAAATTTGATTTATAAAACAAATGAAGCGGTGCAGTATATAAGAATACTTGCACCGCTTGTTCCGATAATGTATACAGACACAGTAACTGACGGAATGCTGAAAGGACTTGACCAACAAATACAATCAATGAGATATAACATAATTGATTCCGCTTTGTGTGTTGTTTTGGTATGGCTTTTGTTACCAAAATATTCAGTTAAGGGATATATTTTTATACTTTATGCCAGCGAAATAATAAACTTTTATCTCAGTCTTTCACGGCTTATAAAAATATGCGACATTAAATCCTTTCGTTCATTCAAAGTACCTTCAGCACTTCAAGAAGATATTCCCACATTCTTGCGCAGGACGAAATGCTCAAGCGTTCATCAGGCGTATGGATATCGAGAATATCGGGGCCGAACGATACACAGTCAAGGTCTTCAATTTTTCCGCAAAAAAGGCCGCATTCAAGCCCTGCGTGAATGGCTGTAACAACCATATCTTTGCCAAAAATATTTTTATATACATCAGCAAAAACTCTTTGCAAAACCGAATTTCTTTTATATTCCCATGCAGGATATTCACTGTGAACGTTGGTTGAAGCGCCGTATTTTTCTGCAATATCAAGCAAATCAGCGCACAACTTGACTCTTTCCGAATCAACACTGCTTCTTAAAAGAAAAGTAAAAGAAACAAAATTATCTTTTGTTTTAACCGCACCCAGGTTAAGCGAGGTTTCAACAAGTCCGTCAATTTCTTTACTCATTGCCATAACACCGTACGGGAATTCGCAAAGCATATCAACAATTTTTTCGGTATCAATTTTGGTTATGCAACGTTTAATATTATCGCACTCACGGATTTTGAGCGTAAGCTCAGGGTCAGTATCTTCAAATTCTTTGCGGAGCTTGGAATTAAGTCGGCTTATAACCTTAAACAAAGATTCACTGTCACTTGAAATAACGATTTTGGCAGTGCATTCGCGGGTTATAGCGTTATCCATGGTGCCGCCGTTAATACTTGCAAGGCAATAATCAACACTGAATGAAATTTCCTTAAGGACTCTGCCCATCAGAATATTAGCGTTTGCATAGCCTTTATGAATTTCAGCCCCCGAATGACCTCCATGAAGCCCATAAAGAGCAATTTCGCAAGCAATACCGTTTGCATCGGCTGCATAAAAAGGTATTTCTATATCAGTACGCGCTCCGCCTGCGCAACTGACCCAAAGCGTACCTTCGGCTTCAGAATCAATATTTATCATCCGTCTGCCCTTAAGCACAGATGCATCAATGGCTTCGGCGCCGCACATTCCCGTTTCTTCATCAGTTGTGAAAACAACTTCAAGCGGAGGATGCGATATATCATCACTGTCAAGCAATGCAAGACAAAAAGCAACGGCAATTCCGTCATCGCCTCCAAGCGTTGTTCCGTTGGCACTGATAAAATCTCCGTCAATCATTAAATCGATAGGGTCATTTTGAAAATCAAAAATTTTGCCGGCATTTTTTTCGCAGACCATATCAAGATGTCCCTGCAGAATGACAGGTTCTTCACCTTCTCTGCCTGCTGAGCCGTTTTTAAAAATAATAACGTTGCATGCATCATCACTTATGTGGCGCAAATTTCTTTCAGCAGCAAAATCACAGCAATATGAGCAGATTTGCTTCATATTGCCCGAGCCTCTCGGAATCATTGAAATTTCATTAAAATATTTAAACACTTTTTGCGGTTCAAGACCAGCCAAACGATTGATACTCATACAATCACCTCATTAATATTGAATTTTACCACATTATGTTGCGGTTTTCAATAACTGTTATTCACGACGGTTAAATAATATTCATAACAAAAAAATAAACGGAGCAGCAAAACGCCGCTCCGCAAATATAATTATTCAGGAATACCCTCAAGGAAATTGGTTTCTCTTACATAACCGTCAGCATTAATTCTGAATGTTTTAATTTCAAACTTATTGAAATCCGCCCAGAAACCGGCATCAAGAATATCGCAAACAATTGCAGCTTTAACAGGCTTACCGTCAGTTTCGCAGAGCCTGATAACAGCATCACCCGAACCATCCTCACAAAGTTTGAAGCTCATAAGTGAAACGTTATTATGGCTTACGCTGATAAAACTTGATTTGCAAGGTAAAGTTCCCTTATGATATCCGACAGGCACCGCAACCAGTCTGTTATTAAAAGATGCAGCCAAACGCTGAATTGAACCGTTTGCAGCTTCGCCTGTATGCGGATAAATTGCATATTCAAATCTGCTCAAACCTTCATCAGTATAATTGAAATCTGCAGCAGGTCTGTTTGAATAATGATCCGCAAAAATGCAATTTCTCAAAAGAGTCAGGCGCAAAGTGTTGCCGGTGCAATCATAACTGTATTTTGAATCGCTGATAAGAGCAACACCCTTGCCGTCAGCGGTAACGTCACCCCAAGTAAGAGCAGGGTCTTCGTCACCGTTACAAGCTCTATTAACAAAGCCACCCGGAATCTCATACGTTGAAACGGGATTATTGCCGCCAACCGTAACAGGCATTTTGAGAATTGTAAGAGGTTCCTGCCAAAGAGTTTTGCATTTAACGCGGATGTGTTTTGCACCGTTCACAAGAATGAAATCCTGCTTAAGGTAAGAGCCGTTATAGACGTGTTTGGTTCTGACAACTATTCTTGCATCGCCAACTTCCGCAACTTCAATTGAGGCAAGCTGCATTTCAGCAAGTATTTTATCAAACTTAAAAATGTTATGCGCCCAGGTATCGGGTTCTGAATTGTCAACAACAACAGGAACACAGGAATCCGCACCAAGATACTCTGAACCGTCTTCTTTATTAATGATGCTTGAAATACCGCCGGTTGCTTCGTTAAACGTAACCTTGATATATTCGTTTTCAATTGTAAGACCGTTGGCTTTGAGAACGGATTCAACCTTTTTGAATTCGCCGACATCTGAATCTGCGTGCCAAAGCCAATACGTTGCATAGCCGAGCGCAGGAACTTTAGCAACAAAAACAGTGTCAAGATGTGTTCCGTCAGAACGCGAAGAGCGCACGTTCTGAAAAACAACGTCATTGCCGTCACTGTCTGTAACTCTTGCAGAAGGATGGTAGGTTCTGACAGCCTGTTCTACCTCATATGAAAGAGGGTTAAACACGATAACAGGTCTGGGAAAATTAAGATTTCTGCAATGATGACGTTCATTACAGCTTACAGAATCAGAAACACCGTCAAGCCAAGTGTCAACAAGAGATGCGATTTTGAGCAGTGCTTTATTTTCTTCTTTGGCAGCAATATGCATTGCATAACCCATTGAATCACGAACATCGTCATACGCTTCCATAATTGAACATCCGCAAAGAATATCATGGAACTGGTTGAAACAAACCTCTTTCCATGCATCGCCGAATGCTTTGGTTGCAGCAGGCAGATTTGTGATTTTTGCAGCTACCGAATTCCATTTTTCTGCACTTGCAAGCCAATTTTCAGCCTTGCGGTTAAGCTGCTTAACCATAGAAGTTGCAGAATAACAGCCGCTTGCATGGTGCTGGAGTTCTTTATTCCATACAGGAACATCAAGTAAACCCGCACAGGTTTCTGCAAAAAAATCGTCAGGTGATGAGAATTCAAGTTCTTCAAATCCGTCATCCTGAAGTTTACGCAAATATTCAATATCACCTTTTGTGGGTCCGCCGCCGTGATTACCGACGCCAAAAAACATCATCATACCGTGGCCTGAATTTTCCGAACGTTCCTTAAGCATCGGAATTTCGTTATCAATTGCATTTTTTCCGCTTACGCAATACCAATTTGGAATTCTGTATGTAAGAACACGGGAACCGTCAGGGCTGTCCCACCAAAAAAGATTCTCCGGCATTTCTTTGTTTTCATTTTTATCAGGGCGCATCATAACGTAGCATTTCATACCGCCCTGTGTGAGAAGCTGAGGCATCATGGCATTATGGCCGAAAGAATCAACGTTATAGCCTGTTTTGCAAGTTACACCAAACTTTTCATAATAGTAGATCTGACTGTAAAGTGCCTGCCTTGCATAACTTTCCGCTGAAGGCATATTGCAATCAGGCTGAACCCACCAACCGTTAACGGGAACCCACTTGCCTTTTTTTACAAGTTTTCTGATTTCCTCAAAAAGTTCAGGGTCAATTTCCTCAACCCACTTATAATATGAAGCTGAAGAACAGGTAAAAACCAAACCCTTATATTCTTTTATGCGGTCAACAGCAGAACGGAACGTCTGCAAAACTTCACCGCAACCCTCCTGCCATCTCCAAAGCCAGATAGGATCAAGATGGGCATTGCTGACAATATGAATTTTATTATCCATTTTTACACCTCATTATTCAAAGATTCCGTAATATCTGCCCATCCAATAAGCATAGCTGTAAACATAAGCACTTTCAACACACATAATTCCGCCTGAATCCTCATTTTTATAATAAAGAGGATTGCGGTCATACTTTGAAATAAAGCGCTCATCGGGAGGAAGAAGAACAGAAATTTCTTTGTTGCCCATCATCTGAGTTTTAACAGCAACATCGTGTCTGCCTATAAGAGAAACACCTGCTGCAAGGCGGCTTGCATTTGTTCTGTAGAACCAAGTTGCAAGAGCTTCGATATCAACCTCGTCATCGGGACAAGCAAGCATAAAGGGAATATCGTAGCCGGGGTTGTGTTCTCTTGCAAGAGATGAACGCCAGCTTCTGAAACCGTTACGGTATTTTTCAAGAAGCACTTCATCTTTTTCAAGTGTGCAAAGACCGTAGAAAGAACATACAGCAAGCATATGGTCGCCATACATAATATCTTCAGTATAGTCAAATTCACCGGCAATTGAAGCTTGCATCAAGCGGTCAAAATGCTTTGCACCGTAATCAGCATAATGCTTTTCATTAACAAGATAATCATAACTTTCGCGCCACTTACCCTGTTCACCCGTAATATCCATTGTTACAAGATGATACATAAGAAGTTCCGAAGAATTAAGGCAGGCATCAACATAGCCGAATTCGGAAACAAAATATTCTTCATTCCATTTAGCCCAGGTTGTTGCTTTGCCCGTGAAATCCTTAAGTATATAGCCGTTATCGATTATATGATTCATAAGACGCTTGCAGGTTGAAATAATAATTTCATCAAGCTCGGGGTCATCGCAAGCAAGAAGGTCATGAGCAACTTTAAAGAAAAGGAAATGAGTGGAAATCTCATCACTGCTCGTGTCACCCTTATAAACGATATCATCGTCAGTGTAACCGAGATCTCTGTAAAGATGCGCAAGCCTTGCGGGAATTTCCGCGCCGCAATACACCTCGGCACCGACACAGTTCCATTCTTTTGTACAAGTTGTTTCAAGCACATACGCTTTGTCGCCCTGTCTTCTCAAAAATACACCGTCATCCGGAAGAGGTTCATCTGCACAAAGGTATGATCTTGCAACAAAGCCGTCTCCCCTGCCTGAAATGTGCATAAGAAGCAGTGTTGCCTCAGTGGCTCTTAAAGCATATTTTTTAGCAAGTATTGTGTCAGGGTGGTCAACACCCTTTTCACGCTTATAAAGAGCGTATCTGTAAATTTCGCCCATAGCGTATGTAGCAGTGAAGCAGCCGTCGTTATCTGAATGACCGTAAGGTAGAATACTGTCAAGATTCCTGCCTTCGGTAAGATATTTCTGAGTCTTCATTCCGCGTCTGTCAACATATTTTTCACTTTCTGCGCGAAGAATATCCGCCTTTTCTTCTGCGCCGATAAGACGCATTTCAATGTAGGTTGCGCCTGTTTCGGTGAGAACCCAAACGTTTTCACCGTCAGCAAGAAGAGCTTTGACATTGTTATCAGGCAAATCTCTGTCTGCGCTGAAATACATAACCTTATCTTCAGGCCTTTCAGCCGCAGCATCATAACGGGTAACACCGTTTGAAGCTCCGTACCATTCAATATTGCCTGCTTTTACAAAACAAGTGTAATCTGACTTTTTTGAAGGAAGAGGATAAGGGAAGCC
>JAZNDY010000209.1:0-1645 GCA_045588295.1 Acutalibacteraceae bacterium | reverse complement strand
AATATAAAGTACTTCCTCGGAAGTACTTTGTTTGTAGGGAGTACGGCTCACTTTAGAACCGAAGTTCTACAAATTGGAATTTATCTGCTTCTTTAATAAAATCTTTTTCACGTTCGAATTATTAACCGACGGATGTTTCCGGTTGTCGTTATTGCAACTGGATTCAATATATGATTCGGTTTAAGTTTCATTCAAATCACGCTGCAAAATCAGTCAAGCCTGAAGAGTTTTGTTTCGCCCTTTTGCATCTCAATGGTAACGGTGGCTGCAGTACCTTGATAAGGGCCACTGAGTAACTCTCTGATATTTCTTTGCCTGCCGAGATAAATTGTTTTTTTACCGGCGGTTACGGCATAAATACAAATATAGTTTTCGTTCACATAAATAATGTCATCGGTTTCACAGTAAATATGAACTCCGCTTGTTTCGAAGAAAGCTCTCAACTCGCTTACCGTGAACTTTTCTTTCAGGTCCGAGGTCATAATGCAGGGAACATTGTCCGTTTTGCAAAGGTTACGGGCATTTTCCATATAAGCTGTCTTTGCACTTGACAACAAAACAACCGCCTTATAATTCCGGTAAACCTCATCAAAATCATAAACGTCATATATATCATACGGCGTGCCTGTAAGACCGAGTTCGTTTCGCTGGGTGTGGAAGATGTTGCGTAATGAGCAGTTTGTGAGATATTTATATGCACTTTCATCAACAAATACCGCAACTTCAGCATTTGACCTTCTGTCAGCATCGGTTAAGCTTTGCTCATAAATACTTTTGTAAGCCGCCATTTCGTTCATAATATCATCATCTGCATACCAACCGCCCCACATATCGAACCACCAAAGGGCATTGCCTTTTATAAGCTGACGTGCAAAGGATTTTCGGATTTCGTTTACAGCCTGATTTTTTGATTCTCTCGGCTGCCATACGGGAGCAGAAAGAAGTCCGTGCGGGTCGGTTGAAGGGTCCTTCTGAGAAAGAGGTACGGTCAGATGCGTTCTTATATCGCATTCCTGAAAGCACATTTTTCCGTGCAGACGAACGGAATCAGCAGGATACATTTCTGTCCAGTCCATATCGGGCGAGCGGGTGCCGATGTATGAATTCGGTGAACAGATGAAATCGATTTTTTTGTCTTTCAATATATAGTTGAGTGCATGATTGCCTTGCAGGGAGTTGGTTACCTCAAGAGTATAACCGTAAAACGTACCTACAACAACGTTGTCACCTGTTTCCTCTTTGACAATCCCGGCAAAGTGACTTATGGCTTCTGCAATTCTGAAGTTTGCGAACTCTATATACCATGAAAGATATTCGTTGTTGAAATAATTGCTTTTTTTATCGAGCAAGGTTAAATCGGGTAAACCTTTGTACTCAGCTTCGGGATAATATTCTTCAAGAAATGCCTTGAAAGCCGACTTTGCGCATTCGCCATAGCCGCCGTTCATATCAAAGTGAAACCATTCTTCTGTTTGTCCGCCTGCTATCTGATAACCCACGATATGCGAGGCATATTTGCAGGAATTTGCATATTGCGTGAATTCGCGCAAAAACCGTGATGCATCAACACGCCATTTCTGAGAATAGAAGGATTCTCTGCAAGGAACACCGTCTTTTATGTTCAGCTCATCGGGATTTTCCTGTT
>JAZNDY010000208.1:0-5297 GCA_045588295.1 Acutalibacteraceae bacterium | reverse complement strand
AGAACAATGCTCTGCTGAGCTGTTTTGTGATTGAGAGCCTTGTGCTCTTTGCAGTCAACAACACTGTAAGGAATATCGGAATAAGGTCTGACCTCTTCAAATTCACCAAGAAGGTAGCGAATCATAAAGAGTCTTTCAGCGGCGATTGTAATATCGTTTTCGTCAATCAGATCCTGTTCATAAGCATCAATAAGATAAGCATATGTATCACCGCAGTTGAGGTCGCAGGTATTCTTGATTGCGGCTGCCGCAGCTTCAGCAGCTGTTTCGGTGAACTTATGGAATTTATAGATATCGCCGAGAGCACCGCAGTCTGAAACAACGTAGCCGTCAAACTCCCAATTCTTGCGAAGAACTTCTTTAAGAAGGTATGAGTGAGCGCAGCAGGGCTCGCCGTTTGTGCGGTTATAGGCGCCCATAACGCCCATAACGCCGCCTTCTTTGACTGTTTTTTCGAATGCAGGCAGATATGTTTCATAAAGGTCGTGCATACTTGCAATTGCATCAAAACCGTGGCGGTCATTTTCGGGGCCTGAATGAACGGCAAAATGCTTTGAGCAAGCAGTTGCCTTAAGGAATTCGCCGTTGCCCTGAATGCCCTTTACAAATTCAACGCCGAGTTTTGCGGCAAGGAATGGGTCTTCGCCAAAGGTTTCCTGACCTCTGCCCCAACGGGGGTCACGGAAGATATTGATATTGGGTGCCCAGAAAGTAAGACCTTTAAAAATATCGTGGTCACCAAACTTGACGTGCATATTGTATTTTGCTCTGCCTTCTGTTGAAATAACGTCGGCAACCTCACCGACAAGCTCGGGGTCAAAGGTTGATGCCATAGCGATTGCGTGAGGAAACACGGTTGCCGTGCCTGCTCTTGCAACGCCGTGAGAGCCTTCGTTCCACCAGTTATACTCCTGAATTCCAAGCCTTTCGATGGCAGGTGAATTATAGAGAAGCTGAGACATTTTTTCCTCAACCGTCATTTTTGCAACAAGTTCTTTAGCTTTTGCCATTGCCTGTGATTTTGTCATTTTTTCATCCTCCTGTTAAGGAATTTTCATTACTAAATATAGACCAAATATACACTGCCGTCAAGCAGAAAAGAGAATTATTTTCTTCCTTTAAATTGACAGCGCAACTTTCGTTTGATATATTAGATTCGTATAAATTTTAAAGGAGTCTGCGCTATGTCAATTTTTAACAGTGTAATTTCGTTTTTTCTTTCGGTTCTTATCACCGTGGTTTCGTTTATTATGCCGCCTGCCGGTGAAAAGCTGGCGGATAAAATCAATAACTACGCGTTCACGGTTGACACCTCAGCAACAGGCAACGTGCTTGCAAACCCCGCAAGCAACGTCAACATATGGTCAATCGAAGGCAACCCCTTTGTCGGCGCACAGGCGAGCGAGGAATACAACATCTTTGAATTTGTCAACTACGTTCAGCTTATGCAGTGCACGGGCGGCTCTGTTGAAAGAGATTTATTCAAAGACCCGCTTGACAGAACGGTGCTTGACGACTATGACTTCACAAAGCTGATTGAAAACTGCCGCGGCGTTCTCAATCTCGGCGCAAAACCTATGCTCAAGCTTGGCAGTGTTCCGCTTAAATATTCCTCAAATTCAGGCGGCGAGCAATACTTCGGCACAAACGTTTATCCGCCTGACGATTATAACGTTTATTATAACTACATCCACGCAATCATCGAAGCTCTTGTTGATGAATTCGGCAAGGATGAAGTGCTCAGCTGGCGTTTCGGTGTTATGACCGAATATGAAAACAGTGACTGGTTCATTGCGCAAAGCGGTGACCCTGCCGAAACTGCAGAAGCTTATTGCAAGCTTTATGATTACACTGTTGCGGCTCTTGTTGACGTTCTCGGCAATGACGTTTTTGTTGGCGCACACTCAATGACGGTTACCGAAGGTCTTTGGGATGAAAAGATTTTTATTGAGCACTGTGCAAGCGGCACAAACTATAAAACGGGCGAAAAAGGCACACGCATCTGCTATCTTTCCGCATCGTTTTACGACGCCCGTCCCGGTGAATTCACAAGCGGCTACACTCTGCCCGAATCTATTGCATACCTGCGCAATTGTGCCGACAAAGCAGGGCTTAAGGATTTGATTTTCGGCATCGATGAGGGCAGAATTCTCTGCGGCAATTCGCGCGGCGCAGACGATGAGCAGCTTCTTTCAAGAACAGTCGGTTACACCTGGCAGGCGGCATATGACGCAAGGCTCTATGCGCAGATGTTCAACAACGATATCAATTATTTCTCATCGTGGGGCTTCCTTTCAAACGGTCTGCTTGACGGCAACCCGACTGTAGCGTATCACGTTGCAAGCAACGCCGCCAAGTTTGAAGGCGCAAAGCTTGCCAAAACAGAAAAAACCGCCGACGGACTGATATACAAAGCAGAAGTCAACGCCGTTTCGGCTTATAATGAAGAAACAAACACCGTTCACATTATGGCTTACAACTTCAAAAACGATGTGGAGTATTCCTCAAGCGCAGACCTTGAATTCACCGTCAAGGCTCCGCAGTTGAGCGGCAACAAGGTTAAGGTTACGGCATACGTTATTGATGATGACTGCAACTATTTTGACGAATGGATAAAAGACAGAGAAACCTACGGCATCGGCGACGATTGCTTCGGCTGGTCACCCGATGACCCTCAGATTGACAACATAACAACCCTCAACAATCCTGAAGCAAGAGAGATATATTACAGCGAGCTTTATGATAAATATTATGAATGCTCAAAGCTTGAACCCGTAACCTACGAAGCCGATGTTATCAACGGCGAAATAGCTCTTGATATCACGCTCGCACCAAGTGCGGTTGTATTTTATGAAATAACAGAGGTGTGATTATGTCACATAATTGGCAAGGTAAATGGATAGGTGCTCAGATGAGCATTGAGGAGAGATTTGCTCCGATTTTCAAAAAAGATTTCATTGTTGACGGCTGTGTTGAATCAGCAAAAATATTTATCAGCGGTCTCGGTCTGTTTGAACTGAAAATCAACGGCAGGCTGCCTGACGACACAGTGCTGAACCCTGCCCATTCACAGTATAACGAAACAGTTTATTACCGCGTTTTTGAAGTAAGCAAGTTTCTTGCAGAAGGCTCAAACACCGTTACAGTTGAGGTCGGTCACAGCTTTTTGAACGAAACAACAGGTGTCTGGGATTGGGATAAGGCGTCATGGCGCGATTCGCCCAAGATGATAGCCGATATTGAAATTGAATATAAAAACGGTAAAAAATTGACCCTTGCAAGCGGTGCCGATTGGCTTGTTACCCGTGACGGTGAAACCGTTGCAAACAGCATTTATTACGGCGAAACGTATGATGCAAGATGTAAGAATTTCAACTGGGAAAATGCTGTGTGCGTTAAAGCACCCGAGGGCAAGCTTAAAGAGCAGACAATCCCTCCGATAAGACGCATTCAAACCTTTGAAGCAAAAAAGATAACACAAATCGGCGGCAGCTTTGTTATCGAATGCCCCGAAATGCTCACGGGTTGGGCGGCACTCCGTTTCAATGAAACCAAGGGTACCGAAATCACCGTTACCTACGGTGAAAAGCTGACCGACGAAGGCTTAGTGCAAAAAATCGGCAAAGACAGCGGACATAATTTCGAATGGTGGCCCGACGCATACATTCAGCACGATATGTTTATAAGCGGCGGCGAGGAATTTGTTTTTGAACCGAAATTCAGCTACAAAGGCTTTAAATATTTTCAGGTTGACGGCTGCCAAAAGCTTGATGCCGCCGACGTTAAAATCCATAAATTTGCAAATGACGTTGACGTCATCTCAGATTTTGAATGTTCAGAAGAGCTCCTTAACACTCTGCACGGCATAATGCGCCGCACGCTGCTCAATAACTTTCAGAGCAAGCCAACCGACACCCCTGTCTGGGAGAAAAACGGTTGGCTGGGCGATGCAAACTGTGCGCTTGAAGCAATGATGTATAACTTTGATATGGACAGCTATATGCAGAGCTTTGTTAACACCATGGCTGACTGCTTCCATTCCTACGGATGCGTGCCCGTTATTGTGCCCACGCCTGCGTGGGGGCTGGGCAACTCCCCTGTCTGGAACACCATTTTTGTTTTTGCTCCGCTTGCTCTTCACGATTTCTGCGGCAACAAAGATTATCTTGAAAACCTCTACCCGGATTTAAAAGCTTTTGCAATCAAAGATATAGAAGAGCTGCAATCGCTCGGCAACGTCTGGGGCACAAGAGGTCTTTCAGACTGGCTGTCGCCTATGGGCGGAGCGGATCTACCCATTGACCCCGACCCCTCCGAGGGTGCTGAAATCTGCTGCACCGCTTACGTTTACGCAATGCTCAAGGCGATGGTGAGAATTGCAGATATCCTCGGCAAAACAGAAGATATACCTGTTTATGAAGATGCGGCAAAAAACATTGCCGATGCTTTTAACAAAAAATTCTACAAACCCGAAAAAGGCATTTACGAAACATCCGTATGGGTGCAGAAAGGTAAGCGCGACGGCAGTTACAGACAGACGTCAAACCTTCTGCCGCTCATTTTCGGTATTGTTGAAGAAGAAAACAAAGATATTGTTCTTAAAAACCTTGTTGACAGCTTCGTTGCAAGAGGTTACCGTTTTGACACAGGCTGCACGGGAACAAAACACGTTTTGCCCGTTCTTTTTGAAAACGGATATGCTGACGTTGCAACAAAAATTCTTTTGCAGACAGAGTATCCCAGCTGGGGATTCTGGGTTGCAAACGGAGCTGATTCCGCCTGGGAAAGCTGGGAAAGAACAACCCGTTCCCAAAACCACTATTTCCTTGCCACATATGAGGAGGCTCTTTACGCCTACCTTGGTGGCATAAGAAACGTCCGCAACGGCTATGAAAGCTTTGACGTTAAGCCCGTGCTTGATTGCCCGATTGATTGGGTCAAAGTTAAAATCAACACGCCAAAAGGTTTGCTTGCCTGCGAATGGCACAAGGAAAACGGCACTGCCACTGTAAAGGTTACCGTACCCCAAAATTCAAAAGCAAACTTAAACCTCACCTTTGGTAACAAAAACATAACCGATACCCTTGCAGGCGGCGAATATACTTTTATGATATGAAGCAAAAAGCTCACACAGACAGCATCTGTGTGAGCTTTAATTGGTGCCTTCAGGTGTGGAAATAAACCCCTGGTTCTACCAGGGGTTAAAGACGGCTTCAGCAAAGCCAAAACGGGCGAGCTCAAAGCAAGCCCGAAAGGTTGAAAGATAATCAAACCTCCAAGTATAATAGTAATGGTTT
>JAZNDY010000207.1:0-7411 GCA_045588295.1 Acutalibacteraceae bacterium | reverse complement strand
CGTATCTTTCAATTTCAGACCTACAGGTCCGATAAAGCTTATAAACTCGATTAACTTAAGTTTTGATAATGCTATTTACGGAAAAACAACTGCGGATTATAAAGATTTTATTTCTGAAAACACCGACGGTATTAAATTGGGTGATGAAAAATTCTGGGCAACATACGGCTATCCTTCATGGGCAGGAAGCAAGGATATAAATATCTATGAGTCTGAGGGACCTTTTTATTCAGTTATATATATTTATCCCGAAGAAGGCTATACATTCCCTGCAGGTGCAGAAATAACTTTTGATAATGAGTCGGTTAACATTTTGTCACGTGATTATAAAACAGTTTACGATGCTACAGATGATTCTTGTGAATATGTAAAGATTCTTGTGGAATATTTAGTGGAGGTGCCTGAACCCGAACCTGAGCTTTCGTTTTTTGAAAAGATAGGAAACGCTATCAGCAATTTCTTCCGTGCCATTGCTGATTTCTTTGCCGGAATATTCTCTTTTAAGATAACAGATTAATTTGCTGTGAATTCAATTTATGCCATCCCGTACATTTCTGTGTGCGGGATTTTTGTTTTTTACAGATTTCGTGGCAATACATGATTGTCTTTTAAGGATAAAAATATTGTAATAAATATAAAATGAGCAGGTAACTTGTATTTTACTTTATGATATGGTAAAATATATTAGAATTTATTATGTATTTCTCAACTGAAAGGAGTGTTTTTATGGACTATGTTCTGAGAACTTTCGGGTTAGTTAAAAAGTATAAAAGGCAATTTGCGGTCAATCAGGCTGATATGACCATTTCACGCGGTGATATTTACGGTTTTGTCGGTGAAAACGGTTCGGGTAAAACCACCATTATACGTTTGATAACGGGCTTGATTTTTCCGGATTCAGGCAATTTTGAATTGTTTGGCATAGATAATAATGCAAAGAATATCGCAGACGCTCGCTCCAAGGTTGGTGCTGTTGTTGAGAGCCCCTCGATTTATCTTAATATGTCGGCGTATGATAACCTTAAGATGCAGTGTATGCTGCTTGGTGTGCCGGAAGAAGAGAAAATTGCTGCCGTTTTGAATGAGGTCGGACTTGGCGAACTGTTAAACGATAAAAAGCATGCAGGCCATTTTTCGCTTGGTATGCGTCAGCGCCTTGGTATTGCCATGGCTTTGGTTAATGACCCTGAGTTTCTGATTCTGGATGAACCGATGAACGGACTTGACCCGGCAGGTATTGTTGAAATCAGAGAACTTATTTTAAAACTTAACCGTGAGAGAAATATAACTTTCCTTATTTCTTCTCATATTTTAAGCGAGCTTTCTTTGGTTGCAACTAAATACGGCATTATCTCCAAGGGGCATATCATCAGAGAGATTACAGCTGCACAGTTGCAGGTGGACATGCTTAAATCCACTGATATTGCCGTTGATAAGCCTGAAGAACTCTGCAGGCTTATGGATAGCTTTAACTTTGAAAACAAGTATGTTTGCATTCCAAACGGTGTACGTTTGATTGGCGAGGTTAATTTCAATGAGATTTTCTCGTCAATAATAGCTGCAGGAATCAATATAACCGCTGTTAATTGCTATGAGCCCAGCTTTGAGGATTATTATCTTAAAACGGTAGGAGGCAAAAGAGCATGAGCAGACTTTTAAAATCAGATTTCAAAAGGTTTTTCAAGGATAAACTTTTTCTTGTTGTTTGCATTCTGGCTGTTGTTTTTTCGGTCACCACACCGCTTTTATATCTTGTTATTTTCGGAGCGATGGGCGAAATAGATCCGCTTACGGAAGAAATGCTTTCAAGTTACGTTAATGCCAAGGGTCAGTTTTTTGCAGCGTTTTCTTTCAGCAATAATTTAGGTCTTATAGCACCGCTTCTTATCGGCATAATTCTTTTTAAAGATTTCAGCTACGGCACAATACGCAATAAAATAATTGCAGGTTACTCACGCAAATCAATTTTTTTATCAATCTTTGTTGTCTGCTTCACAACTTTATTTGGTGTGATTCTGGCGCACGCTTTCCTGACTCTGATTGTTTGTCTGCCGTTTTTTGATTATCAGTCAACGCCTTTTGTTATGGCTGATTTATGGTATCTTCTGGAGTCACTATTCTTCCAGATGTTAGTGTATTTGTTCATCTCTGCTTTTGTAAGCAATTTGTGCGTCACAAAGAGTAATATGGGTCTGGTTATTGTTGTTTATATCGGCGTTGCTCTTGGTTTCTCAATGGTTGCCAGCGTTATGCAGATGGTTCTTTTGGCGATTGAGATGTTCCCTGAAATGAAAACAGTTGCCTCGATTCTTGATTTTATACAGCGTATTAACGTGTTCAATTCATCGGCAACCATCGGCATGGGTGCGTCTTATGAAATAAAAGATTTGTTATATTACACTGTGGTTCCGATATTATTCACCGCAGGCTTGATTGGCCACGGAATATTGAAATTTTCCAAAAAAGATTTGAAGTGATGTTCAAATTTTAACCGATTAGTTTTCATAAAAAACCGTCCTTACGGGCGGTTTTTTGTTTATGATTAACTCGCGTAATTTAAAGTGCGCTTTTGATTTATCGCTTTACATTGACAATACATTTTAATTCGAATATAATAACTTCATCAGCAATTTAATTTTTTGAGCAAAACGGATATGGTTTTTTGAAAATTTTTATTTCAATGAGGTGTGTGCGGATGAAAGCTAAAATTAAAGAGTGGTTCAGTATTCAGTTGGTAAAAAATCCGGGTAAACTGGTTCTTGGTTCAATTTTGCTGTTTAACATTGTGTTTTTTCTTTTGGCTTCGGTTATAATCAGCGCAATGTCTCTTGACGGCACTGAGCATATGGGAATAATTGAAGCTGCATTTTGCACAATAACAATGATTCTGGATGCAGGTTGCATTCAGTTTGTTGTTGCGGATATCGGCAAGTCAGGCGTTGCTATTACTTTGGTTTGTCTTTGTGTTGTCCTTATCGGTATGATTTCATTTACAGGTTCGGTTATCGGTTACGTAACCAACTATATTTCTCATTTTATTGAAAATTCAAATACAGGCAAAAGAAAACTTAACCTGACAAATCATTTTGTTATTTTGAATTGGAACAGCAGAGCTTCTGAAATTATCAATGATATGCTGTACGGAGACGAAAAACAGAATGTTGTTGTTTTGGTTCAATCAAGAAAAGAAGAAATTGAAAAAGAAATTGACGAAAGAATGTCTGACACAATCAGCCGTGAAAACAGGGCGTTGATTAAAAAATACGAGTCTTATTCTTTTTTTAAAAGGCGTTTTGCCGTCTTAAGACACAGGTTCAAGAAAAACGTTACCGTAATTGTTCGTGAGGGCGATGTTTTTTCCTCAAAGCAGCTCAACGATATTTCTCTTGCAAAAGCGAGGTCTGTTATTATTCTTGGTAACGATATAAACAACACTGCGTGCAAGTATGAATTAAAAGAACTTGTTGAGGGAAACGGCAGAGGAAATTCACAAACAGTAAAGACGTTAATGCAGGTTTCGGATATTACTTCTGATGCTTCTTCTGCGGATAACCAGAGAATTATTGTTGAAATAACCGATGAGTGGACAATGGAGCTGGTTGAAAAGATCATTGAGGCCAAGCAGGTTGACGGCAAATGCAACATTGTTCCCGTCAAAGTCAACGTAGTGCTGGGCCAGTTGCTTTCTCAATTTTGCCTGATGCCTGAACTTAACGGCGTTTACAGTGAGCTGTTTTCCAACAGGGGAGCAGAGTTCCATTCGTTTAAAAAGCCTTATGTTGATGAAACGGAATTTATAAAAGATTATTTAAAATCTCATAATAACGCTGTTCCTATAACAACAATGAAAACCAAAGAGGGCGATTTTGCTTTTTATCTGGCAGATAATGATAAGGATATTAACAAGGAAGCTGTTGTTAAACCGAGCAATTACAGCGTTTGCCTGAATAAAAACTATTGGATTGAACGCAAAAACGTTATCATTCTCGGCCATAACAGCAAATGCAAAAATATTATGACCGGTTTTTCAAACTTCAGCAATGAATGGAAGAAAAGCGGCGGTGATGAGATAGTCAGAATCGTTGTTGTTGATGATAAGAAGAATCTTGAAAAGATGAATCATTACCGTGATTATCCCTTTGTTGTTGAAACCGTTGAAGCTGACGTCTATGATAAAGATATTGTTTGCTCAACAATTGAACGTATTGTTTCGTCAACAACCGAAGACGTAAGCGTTCTGATTCTTTCTGACGATTCAGTTGCTAACGAAGACGTTGATTCGGGCGCATTGGCAAACTTGATTTACGTCAGAGAAATCATTGATAAAAAAGTTAAAGAAAACCCTGATTTCGACGTTGAAAGTATAGATATCATTGTTGAAATTATTGACCCCAAGCATCACGATATAGTTAACGGTTACAGCGTTAATAACGTTGTTATCAGCAACAGATATATCAGTAAAATGATTACGCAGATCAGTGAATACGGTGCATTGTTTGAATTCTATTCAGATATTCTTTCTTATGATGCTGAGGGTTGCCAGACATACAGCAGTAAAGAAATATACATAAAGAAAGTCAAGCGTTACTTTGATTCGTTGCCGCAGGAAACAACAGCCGATAACTTTATCAGAGCTGTTTATGAAGAGTCTCTTGATGAGAATAAATACGGCGCGGCAAACCCGACGGTTGCTTTGGGTTTTGTCAGACCGGGCGGTGAATTAAAGATTTTTGGCGGAGACCTTACCAAACTCCCTGTTAAGTTTGATGATAAAGATAAAATCATTCTTTTCAGCGCACATTAAGATTTAAAATGAAAATTTAATTATATGCTTTGGTTTATTGCAGAGAGAATTAAAAAATTCTCTCTGCTTTTTTGTTTTTTGCAGATAATTTTAATTGCCGAAAAATGTAACGTTTTTTCAAACGTTATTTTTAATATGCTTGCTTTTGGCATAAATGTGTTTAAGTCAGGCTCAATATTTGTTTGTTTTATTGCTGTGATTATTCGCGAAAACAGAAAAACAAACCTGCTTATGTGACAAAAATGACACAAAATGTCGAATGATGCGACAAAAACATCACAAATATATTTGGAACATATTGACTATTAACGCCGTATGTGGTAACATATTTGTGAAATCAAGTGACAAATAAAGACTAAAACAAAAATATGTGATTAAAATGTCACTAAACATCGACGGAGGTAAAAACTATGAGAAAAATGTTGAAAGTAATGCTGACCGAAGACGGCAGCGAAGCTCTTCACGAGCTGGCGGGAGTTCTGCGCTCAAATAACTGCGAGGTGTCAACGGTAGTCAAAGACGGCGCAAAGGTTATTGAACGTCTGAACAGTGAAGTTCCTGATGTTTTGCTGATTGACAGCTTTATGGCGCACCTTGATGCTCTTGGTGTCTTGCGCGAGCTGAAGTCTGCAAGGCTTGAAAAGCAACCGATGGTTATGGTGCTTTCTTCAACCGATAATGAGCGTATCGAAAACGAAATACTCTCAGCCGGAGCAGATTATTATTTTCTGAAACCCTATAATCCGCAGATGCTTGCAGAGCGTATCGTTCAGTTTGCGAGCATCCATCATACTGACCCTGTCAGCAAAAACGGCGTTAAAGACCTTGAGGTTGTTGTGAGTCGAATAATGCATCAGATTGGCGTGCCGGCACACATAAGAGGTTATCAATATCTCCGCGAAGCAATTATCCTTTCTGTTACTGACAGTGAGATGATAAGTTCAGTCACAAAAATTCTTTACCCAACGGTTGCAAAAACATTCAAAACCACACCGTCACGCGTTGAACGCGCAATACGCCACGCTATCGAGGTTGCTTGGGACAGGGGAGACGTTGACGTGCTCAGTTCCTATTTCGGATACACAATCCAGACAGACCGCGGCAAACCCACAAACAGTGAATTCATTGCAATGATAAGCGATAACCTGAAGCTGCAGATGCGCACCGTTTAAGGCTGTTTTTATTTGTGATGGACAAAAGCATTTTTTTGTGATATACTTACCCCGAGGTGATAAAAATGTTTTTGAGCATTGACAGAATAGTTAACGGTTTTGCTGTTTGCATTGACGATTTCGGCAACATTTTCAGCATTGCTGTTTCTGATATCAAAGGCGAAATCAAAGAGGGCAGCATCATTATTGCGGACGGTAACGGCGGTTATATTGCCAGCGGTTATGAAACAGATAAGCGCAGAGAAGAAATGTTTGCCTTAACAGAATCTCTTTTTGACGAAGAGGAATAAAAACTTTACAAAAAATTTATCAAAAAAGCGTCACATTATTCATTTTGCTCTTGAATAATGCGGCGCTTTATTATATAATATAATATATTTTAAAAATAATGGAGGAGTACGGTTTTGTCTCTTGGTTCAGATAAACTTAAAATCAGCATTTCGGCTGACGAAGCGGCGCGGCAAAAGGAGTTTACGGCTCTTGCGGCAGACCTTGTTCAGCGCCGTTATGAGAGCGCGCCCAAAGCCTTTGTTCACACTTACGGTTGCCAAGGTAACGTGGCTGACGGTGAGCATTTAAAGGGTATGCTTGAGCAGATGGGCTATGAGATGACCGAAGTGCTCGAGGATGCAGACCTTGTACTTTATAACACCTGCGCTATCCGCGAGCATGCGGAGGACCGCGTCTTTGGCAACGTAGGCGCGCTCAAAAACATCAAGGCAGCCAAAAAGGATATGAAGATTCTGCTTTGCGGCTGTATGATGCAGCAGGAAAGAGTTGCCAAAAAGATAAGGACAAGCTATCCGTTTGTTGATATCGTATTCGGCACTCACGTTATTCATAAGTTGCCTGAATTTTTATATATGAGCCTGAGCGCAGGCAAAAAGATTTATGAGCTTCCCGATGTTGACGGTGTTATTGTTGAGGATATGCCCCTGCACCGTGACAGCGATTTTAAAGCCTGGATTCCCGTTATGTACGGCTGTAACAACTTCTGCACTTACTGCATAGTGCCTTATGTCAGAGGCAGAGAAAGAAGCCGTGACCCTGAGGTTATAATCGCTGAAGCAAAAGAACTTGTTGCAAAGGGATATAAAGAAATTACTCTGCTTGGTCAGAACGTTAATTCATACGGCAAGTTTCCTGACTACGGTTGCAACTTTTCGCAGCTTCTGCGCGAGCTTAACGCAATTGAGGGTGATTTTATAATCCGTTTTATGACCTCGCACCCCAAAGATTGCACGCACGAGCTGCTTGAAACAATGGCTCAGTGTGAAAAGGTTGCAAAACATCTTCATCTGCCTTTCCAGAGCGGAAGCAACCGTGTGCTTGATGCAATGAACAGACGCTATACAAGAGAAAAATATCTCGGTCTGCTTGAATATGCATATTCGCTTATGCCCGAGCTTTCCGTTACCAGTGACGTTATAGTCGG